>CAYTYX010000006.1:0-16907 GCA_964442325.1 uncultured Candidatus Saccharibacteria bacterium | reverse complement strand
CAGGTAAGCGTCTCCGCTCTACCCTGCAAGGGTTAGAGAATATCACACTCGCCAATGCCTATAAACGGGTTGCTCACCAGCTGGCGTATTTTGCTCTGCAATTTGGTGAGAAGAAGGCGCGCCGGGTTAATATCGTCGTGCCACTAACACATCAAGATCTAGCAGATTACCTAAGTTTAACGCGTGAAACTGTCTCGACTTGTATGGTTCAGCTGCGTAAAAAACGATTAATCAGACCCGGTCGCCACATAATTATTCCAAACCTAAAACGGCTTGAAGAAGAGGCCCACAACTAGCCGTTAACCACCACATCTGCTTAAATAGTGACTAGATGATAAAAGCCCAAAACCTGAAAAAGGCCTACAAAAAAAAGCTGGCTGTTGATGACCTATCTTTTACCGTAGAGTCTGGCAAAGTAACTGGCTTTTTGGGTCCGAACGGCGCTGGTAAATCTACGACCATGCGCCTGATGCTAGGACTCGATAATGGCGGCGGTACAACTACTTATGGCGGCAAACGGCTGCACGAATACACCCAACCATCAAAAGTTGTTGGCATATTGCTCGAAGCCAAGGCCTTTCATCCAACACGCACCGCGCGGCGTCACCTGCAAGTCTTAGCGGCTGAAGGCGGCATAGCTGACTCTAGAGTTAACGAAGTCTTAGAGATAGTCGGGCTGAGCGATGTAGCAAATGACAAGCCTGGCAAATTTAGTCTAGGCATGGGTCAGCGACTTGGCATTGCCGCGGCAATTTTGGGCGAACCAAAATACCTCTTACTTGATGAGCCTGCTAATGGCCTAGATCCTGAAGGCATAGCCTGGCTTAGGCAATTTATTCGCGAGTATGCTAAGCGCGGCAATGCAGTCCTGGTGTCGAGCCACCTGCTTAGTGAGATGGCCCTGATGGCCGATAACGTGGTGGTAGTCGGCAAAGGCAAGCTTATTGCCGATACTTCTGTAAAAGAACTTATCTCTGGAGCAGCCTCGTTTGTGTTTGTCCGCGCGTCTAATCTGCCTAAGCTAGAAAAAGCCCTAACCACACACAAGCTTAAGTTTGAAAAATCCGGCGCCGGCATAAAAATCATCAATGTTAAAACTGACGAAGTCGGAATAATTGCAGCTAGCGCCAAAGTTACACTACTTGAACTTTCTAGTCAAACAGCTTCGCTTGAAGAAGCTTTCCTGGATCTTACCGAAACCACCACCGAATTTAATGCTGGCCGCGAGGAGACAAAGAAATGATGCGCTCCACCCTTAAGGCTGAGTTTAAGAAACTATTAACAATTAGGTCTACCTATATCCTTGGTTTGGCAACGCTACTTCTCTTTGCATTTATATCTTTTTACGTCCTTGGTTACCGGACTAATGCCGCCGACCTGAGCAGCCTATTTTTGGCAGGCAACCTAACCGGGCTTAGTGGCACTTTGGCTATTCCAGGGGCTGTCATTACCCTACTATTAATGGGGCACGAGTATCGCTATAACACCATTGTTTATACATTGACTGCCAGCAACAGCCGCAGTAAGGTGCTGGCGGCTAAGATTATCTCGTCTGCCGGTATGGTATTTGTCTTGGCGACTACCGTCACCATACTGTCTATTGCTTTGACAGCACTTGGCGTGGCAGCTGCCGGCCATAGCCTGCCCCATCAAGATATCAACTTCGTTGCCTATTTTGTTAAAACAATCTTTTTCTGTGAAGCCTACGCGATGTTTGCCTTGATGTTGGCGACATTTATAAAAAATATGATAGGCGCGATTGTAGTGCTATTTATAGTCCCTGGCTCAATAGAGGGTTTACTGGGGCTTTTGCTTAAGCACAACTCTATTTATATGCCATTTACTGCTCTGGCTGAGGTTATCCAGCCGCCTAGTTTAGGTGGAGGTAGCGTAGCCCCAACTGGCTATCTATCCCCCGTTAAAGGTGCACTAGTTTTTCTGGCATATTTATTGGTTGGCTGGACAGTCGCTTGGATTTTATTCTTGCGCCGCGACGCTACCTAGTAGGTGTTACTAATAATCAGCTTTAGTTAACGAGCAGGCATTGATATGTTGAGCGCTTAATTTACGATCCACCGATGTTGCCAGTTGCTGCTTAGAAATTAGGCCGTTATTTACAGCCTTCACTATTACTGCTTCAACCTGGCTTATGAGCTTAGTGGTAGATGCTTTTGTAACGTCGAAGCCAGACGGCTCGACAATTAGTGCCATATCGTTACCGGCAGCTAAAGCCTTAACTACAGCCTCGGGAACTGTATCGACACTGGTTATGGCCGTAGCTGCCAGTGAATCAGTCACGATGAAATTGTTCTTATAACCCAACGTATTGCGAAGATATTGATTAACGGTGAGGCTCAGGCTGGCAGGACCCTTAAACCAGCCGGGTACATTTTGGTTGCCCACCATTACCGCCGTACCGGTAATTGCTAGGTTGGTATATGGCACAAAATCGCGAGTTTTTAGGGAGCTGAGGGGCGGTGTCGTGGCTGGCTCAAAGTCGGTGTTCCCCGTGGCCGAACCCATCCCGGGGAAATGCTTAAGAGTTGGCAATAGGCCGGCGGCTTGCCAGCCCTGGATATAATCGCCCACGTAGCTTGTCACAATTGCCGGGTTGCTTGAGAAGACACGGCTACCTAGCGGACTGGCAGTTTGCTGGGGAGCTACGTCGGCTAAAGGACCAAGCACCATATCAATGCCAACTGACTTGAGCTTAACGCCGTGATTAGTTATTAAAGTTTTGGCTTGGGCTGGAGTAAGAGAACTAGCGACTTCTGCTGGTGCTGGTAGTACGCCTAACGAGCTAAAGCGTTGGACGTCACCGCCCTCTTCGTCGGTCGAGATTAGAACCGGATCATGCGGCCCGCCACCGGCTTTTTTAAATCGCTTAATACTGCCGTCATTTGGGTTAGTCGGGGAGGTTGATAGTACCGCACTACCAACACGGTAGTGCTTAAATATTGGAGCCTGGACAGTCATAGAATCGGCCGGAATGCCGACTGCTAGCACTTGTCCAACTAGGAAGCTAACAGGCCAATTATCAATGCATTGTTGGAGGCTTAGCGAGGGGGGTTGGATAGACTGGTTTTTTTGAATAGAAGTAGCCGATGGTACGTTTGAGTTCTCTGTCGCCAGTCGTAAGCCAATGGCTGCTAAGCCCGCTAATAGGATAATTACACCAAGCTCAGCTATTTTGCGAGCAACGGTTGATTTGCTATTTTGCTTTCTAGTCACTTAGATTACCTATTTTAATCTTCATTCTGATTGTATCGCGTTTGGAGCTTGAATTTTTGCATATCTAACTCTCCAATAATCATTAGCATTATAATCAGGCTTGAACTGAGTATATGGGTCTACGATATTTTTAAAAACCTGGCAGTAATCAGTAAAACCTATGTGCTATTTTTAATTCTATTCATTGTCTGCTGAGTACGTTGTTCGGTGGCATCCGAGTCCCTCGCCTGTCGTTCTAAATTGGTAGCTTCATTTTCCAGCTGGCCAGCAACCCGTTCCAAATCAGCTGCCGATTTTCGCATTTCAGCTGCTTGAGTGCGATGTTGGTTAGCCTGTTGGCGAGCCTTCTGGGCCGCGTCTCTTACTTCATCGCCTGCTGCCATAACGTACTCCTGCTTATGTTGACTTTATTATAACATTTGGCTGGGGAGGAGGGATTCGAACCCCCGAATGCATGGACCAAAACCATGTGCCTTACCACTTGGCCACTCCCCATCACAGGCCATAGGACAAACCTACGGTTTTTCCTATCGCACCGGG
Source organism: uncultured Candidatus Saccharibacteria bacterium (assembly GCA_964442325.1). Taxonomy (GTDB): domain Bacteria; phylum Patescibacteriota; class Saccharimonadia; order Saccharimonadales; family UBA10212; genus CAYTYX01. The sequence goes on along the minus strand of CAYTYX010000006.1, from coordinate 13,136 downwards.
CACGAAATAAATTCGATGCTCGAGCTGGTCTTTTCCCTGCAATATCAATATATCAGAGTTTTACAGATAGAGACGCTTTATATTATGATATAGCAAGCCTATGCAAACAAAAACCGGCCAAAACCATAAAGAACATATATCGGAGCTGGAAATTAAGGGCTTACACGGTAGGATATTGCGTTTGCCGGCTTCGCAGGGCAACCAACGCAAGATTTTATTTATCTATGGGCAACATTCTAGTATTGAGCGCTGGTGGGGTCTAGCCCAATTTTTTAATCAGTTTGGCGCAGTAACAATGCCCGACCTGCCAGGCTTTGGCGGCATGGATAGTCTTTATAAAATTGGCCAGCCGGCCACAATTGATAATCTAGCCGACTGTTTGGCTGATTTTGTCAGTCAAGAATATCAAGGTAAACAAGTAACAATTTTTGCGATGAGCCTTGGCTTTGTGGTCGTGACGCGAATGTTGCAGCGCCACCCAGAACTTGTTGACAGGGTTGATTACTTGGTTAGTATCGTCGGATTTGCTCATCACAGTGACTTCGTCTTTAGTCGACGCAAGATGCTATTTTATAAAGTGATGTCTGTAGTTTTCTCGCGCCGTCTGCCAGCCGCGATGTTTAAGGCTACACTACTGCAACCATTTGTACTAAGGGCCGTCTACCATCGCACTGGCAACGCCCGAGAAAAGTTTGAGGCCAAAAGTGGTGACAGTTTTGCCAGGACCATGGATATGGAAGTCGAACTATGGGCTATCAATGATGTGCGCACTCAGTTTAAGACTTACCGTGAGATGTTTTGGCTAGACAATACAGACCGTAAAATTAACTTGCCGATTAATCACGTTGCGGTAAAAAATGATCGTTATTTTAACAATTCTCAAGTTGAGCAGCACATGCGCCATATTTTTAACGATTTTGAGATGTTTTACGCTGATGTGCCAAGTCATGCGCCAACCGTCGTAGCTGACATTGGTGAGGCGGCAAGTTTTGCCCCGCCAGCCCTGCTAAAAAAAGTCTCCTTAAGCTAGGCAGCCCAAACTTGTATACTGTTAATTAAGATATGAAGATTGGTCTAGTATGCCCATACAATATGTTCGAGCATTCAGGCGGCGTGGCTGAGATAGTAACTCATTTGGCCAGCGGTCTGAAGTCTAAGGGCTATGACGTAAGAATAATCACCCCCCGACCGACTGGCTTTAGCGGTGAGGTTCCGCCGGATTACATCCTACTTGGCCGCTCGCGTCGGTTGAATGGAGCTTTATCTACAGCCGGGGACGTAGCTGTAGAAGTTGATGGCGACGAAATTGATAGGATTTTAGAGAGAGAAAAATTTGATGTTATAAACTTTCATGAACCGTGGGTACCGGTTCTGGCCAGACAGATTCTGGCACGGTCTAAAGCCTCGGCCCACGTTGGTACTTTCCACGCCAACCTGGCCGATAGTATGGCAGCTAAATCAATTGTAAATCTACTGGCCCCTTATGGCCGAAGTATTGGCGAGAAAATGCACCTTCTAACTGCCACTGGCCCAGCCGCAGCCTATGTACTACTGAATAAGGGTATGGGTAGTAAAATTGGCGGAGCTCTAGTGGCTAACCTTAAATATATCCCCTGCGCCGTAGACCTTAAATTCTATAAGCCCTTCAAAAAAAGAGTCAGCTTGAGTGGCCCAGGCACAAAAACAATTGTATATGTGGGCCGGCCCGATAAGCGCAAGGGCAGCGACTGGTTAATTCGGGCTTTTGCGCTGCTGGTTAAAGAAATGCCCCAGACGCATTTGATTATTGCCGGTGATGGCGAAAGACTTAAATCGCTTAAACAAATTGTAAAAACGGGCCATATCCCAAATGTTAGCTTTGCCGGCCGGGTTAGTAACGAGCGCAAACGATTTCTCGTGGGAAACGCTGAACTAACCTGCTATCCGGCAACGATGGGCGAAGGTTTTGGCATAGTTTTGCTTGAATCTATGGCTATGGGTACATTCCCGCTGGCTGGCAATAATCTGGGCTACCGCGGTGTTATGAAAAATGAGGGCCGGATTGGCTTAATTGACCCTGAAGCCAGTGAGGATTTTACTAATCGCATGGCGACTTTTCTGACCAGTCCAAAACTCTCAAAAATGATGAACGACTGGGCCTTGCGTGAATCAAAGCAATACGACTACCCTAAGGTTATAGACGGCTATGAGGCTGCTTATAAAGAAGCTATCGGAATCTACCTATCTCAGACTAAACCGTTAATTCAAGAAAAAAATAATGGCACAAAACGAAAAAAGACTTTCGGTTGGATTAGTCTTCGACGACACGCTTGATTCTAGCGATGGCGTTTCCCAGCAAGTAAAACGCCTAGGCGAGTATTTGACTTTGCATGGACACAAGGTTGTATATCTCTGCGGAGAAACTAAGCTTAGCGATTATGCAGGCGGCAAAGTCTACAGCTTGTCAAAAAATATAAAAGTTCGTTTTAACGGCAATCGTCTTAGCATGCCAATATATTCCAACCGAAAACACATAAAGCGAGTAATCACAGATGAAAAGCTAGACGTCCTGCACGTAATGGCCCCATACTCACCCCTACTTGCACAGCGAATAGTAGCAATCGGCTATAGACGAGGACTGGCAGTTGTTGGCTCGTTTCATATTTTGCCATCTGGGTGGCTATCTTCAATGGGCGCAAGAATACTTGGGCTAGTCCAGCTTTTTAGTCTAAAAAAGTTCCAGACATTTACCGCTACAAGCAAGAGCGCCTCAGAATTTGCTGCAAAGACTATGAGGATAAAATCCGTCGTAGTGCCAAATATGGTTGACTTATCTAAGCTTGAACCAGGTAGGAGAGCCGGCAATACACCAGGCAGGATAGTCTTTTTAGGCAGACTGGTCGAGCGAAAGGGTCTAAGTAAGCTTATTCAAGCTTTGCCATTTGTCCTAAAAAGCCACCCAGATGTCGAACTGGTTGTTGCTGGTGACGGCCCGGACCGGTCAAAAATGGAAAATTTGGCTGCCGAACTTGGTCTAAAAGACAAAATAAAATTTCTTGGGTATGTAGAGGAATCAGATAAGGCTAACGTTTTAGGGAGTGCGGAGATAGCATGCTTCCCTGCCCTATACGGCGAAAGCTTCGGTGTGGTTTTAATTGAAGCTATGGCTGCTGGAGCCGGAGTGGTACTAGCGGGCGACAACCCTGGCTATCGCTGTGTGATGGAGCAGCGGCCAAGGCTGCTAGTTGACCCGACTAACACAAAGGAGTTTGCCGATAGGTTGCACTTGCTAATTACCGACAAAAAGCTGGCTGATGACTTACATGTTTGGCAGAATGAGCATGTTAAGCAGTACGATATCAACGTAGTTGGTGCGCAGATTTTGGATATTTACGGCCAAGCGATTGCCAAAAAAACTAAATCAAGCGATAATTGAAGCAATGAAACCAAATCGGGAAGTGACTATTAACGTAACTAACCGGACAATCGTACGCTCGATTCTATGGGTGGTAGCGGCTATATTGCTTTATCACTTTGTCGGTCGCGCAACGCATGTGTTAATCTTGATTTTTGCTTCATTCTTTTTAGCACTGGCTCTCAATCCGGTAGTCGGCTGGGTCAGCTCAAGACTTAAAATTGAGAGTCGCATACGGGCTACAGCTGTGGCCTACTTAGCTGTTATTGGCATATTGGCCGTTTTAATTGCCCTGGTTATTCCTCCTTTAGTGCGTCAAACCCGGACCTTTATTAATAATGTACCGACGACTGTCAGTAATTTTCAAAGGCAGGATAATAGCTTTGCTCGGGCGGCACGCAAATATCACCTCGACGATAAACTTTCACAAACAGCTACTGATTTCACATCTAACTATAGTAATTTTGGTACTACCGTACTTAACACCGGCAAACGAATTGTCGGCGCTGTAGCATCAGTTGCGGCGGTGGTTGTAGTAACCTTTATGATGCTGGTAGAGGGGCCAAAATGGCTGGAGCTGCTATGGGGATCAATGTCCGAGCGTGACAGAGAACGCAATAAAAAGATAGCGCACCGAATGTACAAGGCGGTCAGCGGTTTTGTGAATGGCCAGGTCATTTTGGCGGTAATGGCAGGCATATTTGCGTTTATTGCTCTAGAGATTGCCACCCGTGTAATCGATGTATCGGTTAGTTCAATGGCGCTAGCTGGCATAGTTGCTATGCTCGGTGTGATTCCGTTGTTTGGTAACCCGTCGGCTGCGCTAATAGTTGTCCTGGTTTGCCTGCTTAGCTCGTGGAAGCTGGCATCAGTAATGCTTATCTACTTTGTTATATATTTCTTTATAGAGAATCATACATTCCAGCCTTACGTACAGTCCCGTCTAAACGAACTTACACCGCTGACGGTATTTGTAGCTGCCTTACTGGGTATAGGGTTTGACGGTTTCTTGGGCGCAATTATTGCCATCCCCGTGGCTTCAACCGTCAAGATTTTACTAGAAAGTTATTTTGAACAAAAAAGCGGCAGAAATACTGCGCCAACACAATCCCTTAATATAAAAACTACTTAAGAGCGATACCAAACCGGTCCACGATCGGTGTCGTTAATGCCAATCCCCTGCTTTTCTAGCTGCCCACGAAATTCATCAGCGCTCTGCCAGTCATCATTTTTACGGGCAGTTTCGCGCTCTGAAATAAGCTTCTTTTGTTGCTCGCTTGCGTCCGGACGATTACTCAAGTTTAATCCAAGCAGTTGGTCCAGTTTTTCTAGAAGATTAGGTTTTGGCGCAATATCCATATTAAGTTCAATCAAAACTAGTAAGTCCCCAGTGCGTAAGTCATCTTCGAGCGCCTCAGTATTTTGCCCAGAAGCATCCATAAATTTATTTACTCTATTGGTCTGGTGAACCAAATCGGCCCATGCATAGACTTTTTTTAGGCGATTTTGGGCCGCCCCTAGTCCTTCCCAGCTAAAGTTGCTTTGGCTGCGGTAGTGAGACTGCAAAACCAAAAGACGGAAGGCTAGTAGATTAAAGCCCTTCTTTTGAATATCCTCAAGGGTATAGAAATTATGAAGTGACTTGCTCATTTTCTTACCATCTACCAGCATGTGCTCATTATGGAAGAAAAAGTTAGCCAAAACTTCACCATCGGCCGCGGTGCTCTGGGCGATTTCGTTCTCGTGATGTGGAAATTTAAGATCAACTCCTCCCGTATGGATGTCGAACGGCTGCCCTAAGAATTTAGTGCTCATTGCTGAGCACTCAATATGCCAACCAGGTCGACCTTTTATATTTTTACCACTGACCTCAAAATCCCAGGCCGGTTCGCCGTCCTTCTGCTTTTTCCAGAGCGCAAAGTCGTGAGCGTTGTCTTTGTCGTATTCGTCGTTATTAATCCGGGCATGACTGGTATCGTCGGCTGTGACATTTGTCAGCTGACCATAATTCTTGCCGGCCTGCCGGTATTTTTCAATCGAGAAATAAATACCGTCGTCTGCTGCGTAAGCTACACCTGCCTCCAACAGCTCTTTAATCAACCCCTGCATAGATTCAATATTCTCAGTTGCTTTAACGAACTGGATAGCGTCTACGTCAACACCAACTGCTTTGAGGTCATCCATAAACTGACTTTCTAGCTCGCTAGTTAGTTTTCGTAGGGCGTCATTAGGTTCTAAGTCGGGGTACCTCTCTTTTGCGGTAGCTATTGTCTTGTCATCAACGTCAGTAATGTTCATTACGTGCTTCACATCATAACCACTAGCGCTTAGGACGCGCCGCAATGTATCAGCGTAGATAAAGGAGGCAAGATTTCCGATATGGGCGCGCTCATAAACAGTCGGCCCGCAGGAATATATGCTAACGAACCCGGGTTTGATGGGTTTAAATTCCTGGAACTCGCGGCCTAAGCTGTTATATAGCTTCATTTTTGGGCCTCGGGCAATTCGTCTAACAGCTTTGCGGCTTGTTTAATAACCTCCAGCTTAAGTTCGTCGTAGGCTTTGTTGGTGACTTTGAAACCAGAAGCATATGGGTGGCCACCGCCGCCAAAATGCTCGCCTAGTTTATCGCCAATCGGGAAGCCGTAGTTACAGCGAATCTTTCCGGTGATTTTGCCGTCCGGATAGAGTTTAAAGCAAATGGCCAGAGCTGTGCCGGTGGTTAGGCGCATATCGTCAATGGCTAACATAGAGGGGTTATAAAGCGGGCTGTACTTTTCAATTTCATCCCACGGGATAGACAGGATTGCAACGCGGTCATTGTCAAAATACTCGACCCGCTGCAGCAGCTGGCCCTTATAGTGAACCAGCTCGGGAAGGCGGTTAGAGGCCGCCCGCCGGGAGTTCTCCAGTTTAGCAATGCTTACGCCGGATTCAACTAGATCGGCTATTACACGCAGGCTGTGGGCGTTGGTTGATTCACTGGTCAACCCGAGGCTATCGCTTAGAATGCCTACCGCCAACATATCAGCTGCCCGTCTATTTATAGGCCACTTTAGCTCTTTTGCTAGATCGTAAATTAGCTCGGTTGTAGATATCGCCGCTTGGGCATACTTAACCCTAGTCCAGCCAATATCGACTGGTGTTGCATGGTGGTCAATCAAAATTACCGGTTTAGTCTTAAGTAAACTTTTCTGCTTGGTTAGATCCAGCTGCTCAAGCAAAATCTCATTGCCGGCGTCGACTAGTATTACCGCGTCAAAGCTGGAGGGCAGCTGCTTCTCAGTCCTATCCCAGCCATCCAGGTAGCGCAGGTAAGTGGGGATATCCACGCCGCAGTATAGATAAACTTGCTTGCCTAAATCGCCCAGAATTTCTTCAAGAGCAAGCGAGCTACTTAGGCTGTCACCGTCTGGGTTGTCGGCCTGGACAATTACGATACGACTAGCTTCACCAATCACGCTATTAATTTGGTCAGATATGTTAGATTTAGCCATCAGACTAATTGTAAACCAGCAGTAAGGAGATTGCCTAGACGCTTTGGCGTCCTTCTAGAGCCCTCGTGAGTGTAATTTGGTCGGCGTATTCCAAGTCTACTCCCACGGCCAGTCCGCGAGCTAGCCGGGTTATTTTTACCTTACGGTTACCAATTTCCTGAGTGAGCAGTAGAGCCGTGCTCTCACCCTCGACGCTGGCGTTAGTGGCCAGTACAATCTCTCTTACTTTGTCTTTATCAATTCGTTTAATCAGTTGTTTGATATGCAATTGATCTGGCCCGACGCCTTCGATAGGCGAGACAAGACCACCCAGCACATGATAAGTTCCACTGAACGCGCCGGTTTTTTCTAGGGCGACCACGTCAAACGGGTCAGCCACAACGGCGACCAATTTTTTATTGCGCTTTGGGTCCGTATAGAGCCAACTCTGCGATTCGTCAGCATCAATCAAAGCAAAAGTCTGCGGACAATACTTAACTCTCGAATGTAGCTTACTTAGTGATGATGATATTTCGGTTGCGATAGCCGGCTCACTTTTTAATAAGAAATACGCAAACCGTTCGGCACTACGCGGACCTACGCCAGGCAGACTGCCCAAACTATCTATAACGTCTTGAAGAGCCTTAGGAATTAGCGATGCCATGAGTAGCTACATACCTAGACTGGCAAGCGCACCCATCATCGGCTGCATTTTCTCAGCTGCGAGCTTTTGGCTGCGGGAAATCGCTTCCTTTACGGCCTCTTCTACCCACAGCTCTAATTGGCCAATATCTTCCAGATTTATTCGTTCAGGGTCAATTCTGATTTTTTTAATCTTCTGTTCGCCGCTAATTTCCACAGTCACGGCTCCTTCACCCATTTCTACTGTGATAATTTCTCGCTGCAATTCCTTTTGCAACTTTCGGGCCTTGAGTAGTAATTTTGTCTGGTCGAATTTACTCATTTAAACTAATCCTTCCACGTATTTACCCCTTAATTGTAGCACGGTAGTCGCTGTGAGTGTCATTGCTGTGTGGCCACGCTTCTAGCGTATATCTAGCTCCATATAACAGCTGAGTGGCCGTAAGCAGGCCGATTAATGCCAGTGCTAAAAATTTTGGAATTGGGTTATGCGGAAAAACGCCGTGCCACTCAAAGTACAAATAGCGTAGACCTGCGCCAACCAGTACGAATATGGCCGGTAGCAGTAACAGCTCTAGATTAAGGTTGCTATTTAATGCCTCCAGTACTAATCCGAAGCCAAGATAGACTAATAGTAACTGAGCCTTTGGTCTAGCTAGCTGATACATCGCGTAGGTGCCAAATACAGCCAAGGCAATCTGAATTATGTCTAGTCCTGGCAAGCGTCCGAGCATCCAGCTGCTATGGTAGGGTGTCCGCCAGACTAACGCTAATACACCCCAGGCGAGTGATTTAATAAATCCCAGTGGCTGCGGCCAATGGCTGGGGAGCCCAAGGATTGTTTTGGTAGTAGCCATATCTCCAACAGAGGCTACTATGAGTGGACTTAGTAAAATAAGCAGTAGTAATATCCCGGCCGCTATGCGGGATTTGCTTAGACCTTCCAGTGAGCGTTTGAATGCTCTGCCTCGCAAAATTAGCGCCAAAATCATAAACCAAATTACACCCGGCGCATATAGGCTAATAGACAGTGCGACTATAAATAGAATAAACGCGGCAAATTTATGCTGTTTAGCTTTTTGGAGGAGTAAGATGCTAGCTCCAACAGCAAGCGGCGTGGCCAGCATAATATCCGGTGCGGCCAACCGTCCCATAATCGCATACCACGGTGTAGCTGCTGCCATAAACGTCGCGAGCACACCAATTGTCTTGCCAAACCATCTTTGCAAAATGTAATAAAGGCTCGCCAGGCAAATCAAGGCAATAAGTATGGATGGTAATCTCATAAATACGATATTACCCGGCTTTAGGTGCCACGCTACTAGCTGTAATAGTTTATGGGGTGCGTAAGAGGAGTTAGTGGTTATTTGGCCCATGCTTTGGCTACTAGCGACAGCGTTAGTCTCTGCGCTACTCAACCCAGGTGTTAGTGAATTAATATGCCAGCCGAAAAAGCCCACCATTGCCGCAATTAAAAATATGGCGCTACGCCACTGGCGCCATCCCTCGCCTGCCCTCGTTTTAAGGCTTTGTTTTGCCATCTTTACTGCTTAGTATAACAAGTTTGACGTCTAGTTAGCCAAGGCATCCGGTGCTTCGTGTTTAGTGTCGAGGTCGCGGTAGCGCTGGTGCTGCATATCAAAATATAATTCTACTTTGCCAGTCGGGCCGTTACGGTGTTTTTTAACAAGCAGGTCAGTAATATTTTGGCGGTCGGTGTCAGGATTGTAGTAGTCTTCGCGGTAGATAAATATCACTATGTCGGCGTCTTGTTCAATGGCACCAGATTCGCGCAGGTCTGCCAGCTGTGGAATCTGCGGGCTACGACTCTCGACCGAGCGACTTAACTGGCTGGCTACCAGTATTGGTACGTTAAGCTCTCTTGCCAATATCTTCAGACTGCGACTAATCTCAGAAATTTCTTGGACTCGGTTGGCAACCGACGCAAAGCGCGAGCCGCCGCTCATTAGCTGTATGTAGTCTACGATTATAACTGACAGTGGATGTTCGTGATGCAGCCGCCGGGCTCTAGTTCTTAGATCACTAACAGTCATCCCGGAAGTGTCATCGATAAAGATTGGTGCTTCGGCCAAGGCGCCCATTGCAGCACTCAAGCGTTCAAAATCTTCATCTGTTAGGCCCTCGCCGGTGCGTAACTTCCAGACATCAACGCCGGCCTCAGCGCCAAGCAGCCTATCAACCAACTGCTCTTTACCCATTTCTAGGCTAAATATCATCACAGCGCCCTTGTCTTTTTGATGTGTGGTAATATTGAGTGCCATGTTGAGCATCAGAGCTGATTTACCCATCGATGGTCGTGCAGCTACTACAATAAGATCTGATGGATGGAGGCCGGCTATCAATCTATCTAGGTCGTGCATACCCGTCGAGATGCCCCGCAGAACACCCTTATTGCGGTGTAGTTCGTCTAAGCGCTCAAAGCTGTCTTCCAGTACAGATTCTAGTGACGAGACGTCTTGGCGGATGTGCCGGTGGCTTACTTCAAACAGCCGCGTCTCGGTTTCTTCAATCAACTCTTGGATGCTTTTGGCTTCGTCGTAGCCAATCGAAACAATATCCTGCGAAGCTTTAATTAATCGGCGACGAATAGATTTTTCGGCAACAATATCGGCGTAATTTTCTACGTGGGCGGCAGTTGGTACAAAGTTAGTCAGCTCGGTTAGGTAGCCTGCGCCGCCGACTGCCTCTAGCTTGCCGGTTACTTTAAGCTGTTCACTCAGAGTTAAGATATCAACTGGTTTGTGTTTATTATAAAGTGCCAATGCTGCCGCAAATATCTCGCGGTGGCGATTGTCATAAAAGTCATCTAGTTTTATCTGGTCGCCAACTTTGGCAAAGGCATCGTTATCAATCAGTAAGCTGCCCAGCAAACTGGCTTCGGCATCTAGATTCTGTGGCGGGGCGGATAGCCTATCATTGTCCATTGGTGGCCTTACTTTTTAGGATTCTAACACCTCGCCGCCGCCAAAAATATTACTTATGGTTTGAATCGGCGGTTTTGCCGGCACCGAAGTTTCTTTGATGGAGTCTGCAAATGCATCTTTTTCGACCACACATTCAACTAGCGGTGCTATGCCTGCGATTTCTTTGAATATAGCACCGATTAAACGCTTATTATCGGCCTTGCCAACTTTATTTTTATATAACGGGAACTCAAAGTTGAGGCGCAACGAACCATTTTTAATGGTTGGTTTGGCTCTTTTTAGAGCCATACTTAAGGAGGGTTGTCGCACTTTTACTTCGCTTAGAATTTTAGGCCAAATTAGGTCTAGGTCCAGTTTGCTGGAGTTCACCTTACTAGCTTGTTCTGTTTTTACAGCAACTGGTTTCTGCTTAGGCTTTTCCGAGGTTGTATGCTCGACTTGCGGCTCAACTTCAGGCGGTAATATCGGTTCGGCCGGCTCGCTATTATTATTCGAAGCGGCTTCGAGGAGTGCTATCTCCAGTCTTTCTTGTGGTAATCCGCTGCCACCGATTTCTAGCAGCTCTTTGAGTAGTTTGACTCGCCAGGGGCTGGAATTTCCGTCCGAAAGCTCTGCCCGTAATGACACGCCAAGGCTTTTGGCGATAGCGGTTGGGCTAACACCCTTATCACGCAGCTCCTCTAGTACCTTTAGCGTCTCGTCAACTGATCCATTTTCGATTCCTGTCAGTAGCTTAGTGGTCGATTGGCTTGGCGGCAGCCCAAGCACTGAGCTCACTAGCTCTTCAGTTATTTTCTGGCTGCTACTACCAAGTTGGTCTAGCAAGCTAATGCTGTCCCGGAAACTACTGTCGCCGTGCAGGGCAAGTAACTCTAAGGCTGCTGGTTCGGCTTTGATTTTTTCTTGTTTGGCAATCGACTGAAGTTGCAGTTTTGCATCTAGTGGTGTAATTGGCCGAAAGCTAAACCGCTGGGTTCGGCTAATGATAGTTTCGGGTAGTTTGTGCGCTTCGGTCGTAGCCAGAATAAAGATACAGTGTGCTGGCGGCTCTTCCAGGGTTTTAAGTAGAGCGTTAAAGGCTTCCTTAGTCAGCATATGGACCTCGTCTATGATGTAGACTTTGTACTTACCAATTGCCGGCAGAATATTTACTTTTTCTCTTAAATCACGAACTTCTTCGATGCGTCGGTTGCTGGCGCCGTCAATCTCGATTATGTCTAGATGCACCGGGCCATCGCCATACTTAAGGCCGTTAGCGGCATAGGCTAAAATACGGGCTACAGAGGTTTTGCCTACGCCGCGCGGACCGGTAAATAAGTAAGCGTGACTCAATCGGTTTTGTTTAATAGCCGACTTCAAGGTCTTTACTATATGGTCTTGACCGATGACTTCATCAAAAGATCGCGGTCGGTATTTGCGATATAAAACCTGCCCCATTTCATCTTAAATTATAGACGATTAGGCGATGAGCGCTGATTGTAGAAATTACTAATTATAACGCGGCTTCGAGGGCGGCCCACTCGGCGTTGACGTCGGGGTCTTCTGGGATATTCACACTGACTTGGTCGCCTGGCTTGGCTTTAAAGTAAGTCACGCTGGCTAGCAAGGTTCGGTATTCTTTTCCGTCGACGTTAACGAAGTAGTGGCCGTCACGTAGAATTAATTCGCCGACAACTTGTTTGCGTGGCACCGGCCCAATTTGCTTATAAAGCAGTGTGCCATCTTCGGTAATTGTCAGCTTTAAAATGTCGCCTTGGACGAGCTTAGACTTGCTGGCATAGTTAGCCGGCACTGGGTATGTCTTACCGTCGCCACCTACCATATTTTGACCATCAAAAACACCCTCGACAATTTTGCCCAGGACCTCGTCTTTGAGCTTATCGGTAGCAATCGGTGTATCGCCCACTAAACTCACAATCAGCTCCTTGGCTGCCGCTAAGCTAGTCTCGGCCTCCTGCAGGAGGGAGCGCAGTCTTTTGATTTGTTTGTCTGGTATCTCTGCCATTTGTTTTACTTTTTAACCTCTTAAGTCTCGCCTTGAAAGTGTTTGTCTAAGCAGGCACTCTTACCCTCAAACTACCATAGGTGTAGGGCTAAGTCAAAAGCCTAGCCCTGCCCTGTGGATAAATTTTTTGTCCAATTAGTGTCTTAAGCCAGTTCGACAGTCGCGCCAGCGTCTTCTAGCGCTTTCTTGATGGTCTCGGCTTCTTCTTTTGGAGCCTTTTCCTTGACGGCTTTAGGAGCGGCGTCAACTATAGCTTTAGCCTCACCTAGGCCTAGGCCGGTGGCATCTTTAACTGCTTTAATGACGGCTACTTTTTGAGCGCCGGCATCTTTAAGAATGACATCAAACTCGCTCTTCTCTTCGGCTACTGGAGCGCCTGCGTCACCAGCAGGTGCGGCAGCAACAGCGGCCGGGGCTGCGGCCGATACGCCCCAGTACTCTTCCAAAAACTTAACGAACTTGCTGATTTCTAGCGCACTTAGTTTGTCTAGTTCCGCGACAATTGTTGCAAACTCTTTTGGTGTTTCTACTTTCTTTGTCTCTTCATCTGCCATTATTTTAATCTCCCTAGATTTAGTTATTTAGTTGTTCAGCCCTAGCCTGAAGTGCATTCAGGACGCCCCGTATATTGCCCGATAGTACCCGCACAAAGCCTGATATTGGCGCTTGAATCG
>CAYTYX010000005.1:0-18075 GCA_964442325.1 uncultured Candidatus Saccharibacteria bacterium | reverse complement strand
CTCTTCGGCAATATGGAGTATGTTCATCATCCATTTGTCTGCGGTTATTAATTCAAGTATTTCTTGTTTGTCCATAGCGCGAATGGTGGGATTGGAGGGGCTCGAACCCCCGGCCTCGTGAATGTGAATCACGCGCTCTAGCCAACTGAGCTACAATCCCACTCTCGTAGAAGTTTATAACAATTGAGGGTTGATAGGAAAAGGAGGTGGTAGGCGCAGCGGCCGCAGGAGAACTGCCCCGCGGCCGCGCAAGTTCTTTGAGGGTCAGCTGCAAGCCTCGGCCAGGGGTTTTACCGGCGCCAGCTGGAGAAATACCTCCAGTGTCGCCTGAGCCTCCTGATTGGGCGTGCATTGCAACAAGTGCTCGACATGCATCCGGATGTGACGGAGCCTGGATCGGGCGCGAGGTGCGCCTCCGATGATTCTCTCCAGCTCCTCTCGCCATCCTTTGAGCGCTTCCTCTAGCTCGCCGTCGACGATCAGCTTGGCGATGTTGGGGCTAGGTTTGCCCACGCTGCCTCCTTTTCCTCAATGTGCGGCATCTTTAAAGGCAGGATGCCAATCGCCTAACAACCAAAAACGGCCGCTTTCGCGGTCGCCTTCGATCTTTTTGGGTACGTACGCTTTAGGCAACCGCAGCATTATCTCGCGGAGGCGAGAATAATGACGGGGTTGGTAAAGCGCATTTGCACCATAGATATCTTTTATACAGGCTCTTTAGCTAATATGCAACTTTTAATTGCTTAGCAAATCTCTATGGCGTTGGCCGAGATATAGCTGGCTACTTTTTTGCCGGCTTCTAGATTACCGGCCGGAGCAGGCCAATCAGAAAAATTATTTGGGTTCCAAATCTGCTCGTAGGCACTGCGGATTTCTTTAGCCGAAGCATCGGCCAGCGGGCCTTTGCCCGCGTCAATTCCGTATCCATTAATCGGGTGTGTGTTAACTTGCTGAAAAGCAACGGCCTGTTCGGTTAGCCAGCCAACAAACTGGGCAGTTTCGGATAATTTAAAAGCAACCACCCGTTCGGCTGGGAACGTGGAAGTTTTGGCCACTACGTCATAACTCCAGCCCATGCCTACAAGGCCAAGAAGCTGGCTAAATGACGCGTCTATAATTGTTGGTTCGCCCTCGTCGGTCTCGGCTACCGCTACAATGTGTTCAACTTTATCTTCATCTTCAAACGGTAATTCCGGCCGACTGATTAAAACCGAGGTTTTAACCCCTTTAGTTAATAAATGCTCTTGGACTGCCAAAGAGGCAAGGGCGCACACCGGAACTCGCAACCTATATCGAAGAGGTACGACCAGATATCCCGACCAACCTTCGATATGGCCGATGCCGCGTTGCAAGCCACCGGCCAGCAGATCTTGGTTTATGACTACTCTGCTCATTTGGGCTAATTATACAATTTAATTAATTTCTGTAAAGTTTTTGCGGTAGTCCTTAAAAACAAACCACCGGAGCTGGCAATCCATGTCTCCGGTAGTAATGTTTTTGCTTAAAGCTTTGAGGGCTTAGCGGTTGTAACCGCCGCCGCCACCGCCACCAAAACCGCCGCGGGGCTTGTCTTCGCGAGGACGAGCCTCGTTGACAGTAATCGCGCGACCGTCCAGCTCTTTGCCGTTCAGTTCGTCGATCGCCTTTTTGGCGTCTGCGTCGTTAACCATCTCTACAAAGCCGAAGCCTCGTGAGCGGCCACTCTCGCGGTCTTTGACCACGGTAGCTGTCTCTACTTCACCAATAGCGGCGAAGAATTCTTTTAGTTGCTCGTCAGTGGTGTCCCACGAAAGCGAGCCTACAAATAGCTTGGTTGCCATTTCTTGTTATCTCCTACTTACTATGCTCGAAGGTAACATGGCGAACCTTGTTAGCCGCTCCTCGATGCACTTTGTTTTTAATCTTTCTAGAACTCTAACTTATCGTTATCTAGCGGCTTCTTCTAGTAGTCGTAACTATAACACAAGCGTAAGCAATGCGATAGGGGTAAAATTCGGAAAAGTGCGCTTAACTAATCGGCAAGTAGAATCAAGGCCAGCGACATAAACAGCAAGCCTATGTCTCTGAATGTAATTAACAGCTGGTGTAGATTAAAAAGTATTATGCCGCCAAATGTTAAGGCGCATAAAATCCCTGCTAATTTTAGGTATTTACCGGTTAGTAGCCAGCCTGCCAGTAATAATTCATAAACCGCCACAATCTTCACCACAGTAATTAGAGATATATGACTAGCCAGAAAACTCGGAAAATAAGTCGTCCAGTCATTTGGTTTTTGGAGTTGTGATAAGCCCGCATATAAGAAAACCGCCACCAGACCGATTTGCAAAAGCCAGCGAGCAAACTTTGGATTTTTTAGCGATTTAATTTCTGAAAGATTCATTAATATAAATTATAACTGTTATGGCAATGTTATATAATAGATTGGTCAATCATTTAGGTACATAAAGGAGTTTAGCTGTGCAAAAAAAGTTATTAGTTTCAATTATTGCTCTAATATTAATAGCCGGCGGGGCATATGCTATTTTTCATAAATCGCCTTCGTCCTCAAATAATTCAACTCCTCCCGCGTCTTAGGCAGTTGCCGCCAACCAACCAGCCGCTGCAACTAAAATTATCCAGACCAAAACAGCCAGTAATGTTGGCCAATATTTGGCAGACTCTAACGGCAACGCGCTTTACACATATGGCTTAGATACCAGCGGCGCGAGCAACTGCTCGGGCTCTTGTCTTTACAGCTGGCCTATATATGATGCTTCTGGGGCGCCCGCCTCGCTGCCTGCGCATGTCAGCGTGATTACCCGCTCGGATAGCTCTATGCAGTATGCATACAAGGGCCTGCCGCTTTACACATTCACGTCTGACTCGGCTGGCCAGGTTACCGGCAATGGTGTATCTAACTTCCATATAGCCAAGCCTTAGTCTAAACAAAAAAGCACCAGTGGGTGCTGATGCATTTTTTGTGGAGCACCTCGAAAATAATGCACCCCTCATCTTTGAAGAAATAAGAAGATGGCGGTATTTACTCTAGGATGAATGGGTAGAGTATTAGGGGAGAAAGAGCAGTCTAAGGGGTTGGTAAGTCCCTGGGGGGATACGCCCTCTATGGGTGAGGATATGGACGGGTAGCTATAGAGATGGAAATCAACTAGATAAATACCCTAGGGGAAATATAATATATCTATCAGATGCTAATTTCTCCGAAAGCTAAAAAGATTGGTCTTTACACTATCATTGGCGTGGGGTCATTGATTCTTCTAGGGATTGTTTGGGCCTTTATTTCTATCAGTGTATTCAGCTCAAACAAAGCTAAGCAAGAGTTCCAGCCATTCAAGGCAACTCTGGGGTCATTAGGTGCAACAAAACTCTGCGATAATGGTGATAGCGGACATGGCATAGATAACTCAACTCCTTGGTATACGGCCTACTACTCTACAGCTAACTCCACAAACCTGGAATCGCAAATTATCACTACAGGAGCCAAGGCTGGCTATGATTTGAAGCCAGATTCTAAAATGTACTCGGATTTAAAAGGTCTTGCTGGCTATACTGACTCTACCTACTTAGCTGCTAATGATGATGGCAAAACACTTGATGTTCGAATAGCGTTAGGTACCGACCAAGTAGCTCTAGAATGTGGCGTTAAAAATTACGGCCAAGAAAAATCTCCTGGCAATAATCAAGCTATTTTAGAGTTCAGCTTTCAACTACCTGATACACGAAAATAACCTCCAAAACAGATGAGTGGGTGGAGTATCAGAGGGATTAGTAGAAACAGAATATTAAATACACATTTATATGCACCACGAGCTTGCTGGCCAACCTAAATAAGTTTAATTGAACTTGAAGCTATCTATCATCTGGCCAGTATAATCGGGGCTGTTATTGCCTGAAGGATTAACATAGTGGTTGTATTGTCCAATATCCCAAGCTATAACCTTCTTTTTAGATGGATAGTATCGTATTACTGTACGTCCTTGACCCATAAAGTCATTTGGATTCACCAAGCCTAACTCTACTTCCTGATAATCTTTGCCAGATACTTTAGTAAGTTTGGCGACCTTATAGTTAGTCCAAATATTGCGCTGTAAAAAGGCGTTTATATCAGTGGTATTTGAGGCAGAACCAATATATAGCGGCAACACCTCAAATGGCGTGTAGTTTAAATCTGTATGATTAATTCGGTCGTCTGTATTTTTAAAACTGTTTTCTGCCTTGATGCAAGTCTTAAAATTGGCCACACCGCCAGAATCAACCTCACCGCCCAGCTGGTAGTAGTACGAATCTGTAATATAAACTGCTTCGCCCACTTCATAAACTGCTGACGGAACCCACTTATTTTGAGGACGATATGAATCGGGCTGTTTTGTGCATCCGCCATAATAATCATATATATATTTTGGTACAAGTACTGAGAAATCATTACTTATGCTGCTATAGGTCACCAGAGTATATTTATTGGAAGGGATTGTTGGTATTGTAGACTTCTTGCTGGGTACGGCGGTCGTCGATTTAGTTGTCGTCGCAGTTGTTGTAGTTGCCTTTGTTTCGTGTTGAGTATGCCAAACATAGTAGCCAGTACCGGCAACGACGGTGATAACTAGTGCTAATAGTAAAGCTACGACATGGGTGAAACCTTTCTGGTTTCTTGTCATAAATTAAGCATAAGCTAGACCTAAGATTTGTACAAACAAAAAAAGCACCAGCTTCTTGCTGATGCATTTTTGGTGGAGCTGCCGGGTACTGCCCCCGGGTCCGATTGGAAACAAACTTGATGACTACAGGCTTAGACTGCTTAAAATTTCTTAAACCAAGTTATAAAAACAGTCCAAAGCAACTTGGCTAAAGCTCATTAAAATCTATGGCTAAACTGGAGCGAGCCACTCCAATTTAGAGCATTCAGATGATATGACACGCTTATTGACTATCTGAAGTCACCAAAAGCGCGGCTACAAGCGATTTAAGCTGTAGCTAGTGCGAAATTGCGCTGAACTCGGAACGAATTCACGAAATCAGCAACTTTTTCACGAAAAGATGTTTTTGCATCTAATGGTTTGCACCGGCTAACGTGCAGTGCGAACCGACCTGCCACCAAGATTGTTAAAGTCCTATCGTCGAGCTTAAAATTCAGCCCCGTAGCTACATTATACCAATCTGTTAGAAGTAAATCAATACAATAATTATATATTCTAGTCAAATTAATAACGGGCGGTGAGGCTAAAGACTTTTTAAGAGTTTAGCGGCGGTTTCACCGAAATTAAAAACGTCGCGATAGTCTAGCTTAGCAATGGTCTGTTTGTGCAAGTCGGCTAGGATTTTTTGGGCTTTAGTGTAAGTTTGCGTCCCCTTATTTGTAAGGGTAACTTGGCGCTGGCGCTTATCGCCCGGATTGCGGGCTATGTTTACTAGTTCTTTCGCTTCGAGCAGGCGCAATTGCCTACTGATGTTGGACTCGGTCTGATATAGCTTGGAAGCCAATTGGCGCTGGGAACAGGCTTTGGTTGGGCTCAACTCTTCCATAATCCGCATTTGGCCAAAGCCTACCCCAAGCTGGGCTCGCAGTAGTTGATCGGCTTTATGTTGTAAAATAAACTCTAAGCGGTGCAGGGGAGCTAGCGGATCACTGCCGGTGTTATGTTTGGCGTCTTTCATATATGGACCTCAGTATAGTAGGTAGATGCTTAACAAGTCAAGTATCTAGGTTAGGGAATAACGCTCGTGCATTTAACCAAAGTTGTGCGTTACACGCGGAGTAATCCAGTTGGTTACTCCGGTTGCACTTCGCTTGACCCAACTTTGGCTAAAAGACTCGCTTGCTAAATTTATAGGGCTTGGTAGAGTTTGTGCCAATCAGCCAGAGAGAGGTTTTGGGCGCGTAAGTCGCCGCTAATACCAGCTTTGGTAAGTAGCGTATCGGCTGCGTCTTTGGATAGGCCGAGTCCCCCGGCCAGCGAGCTGCGCAACTTTTTGCGCTTTTCGGAGAAACCGGCTTTTACAACCTTGAAAAACTTGTCTTTATCTAGATCTCGGAACAATGGCTCTGTGCGCCTATGCAGCAATAGGACCTGCGAATCAACTTTGGGTGGCGGTACAAACAAGCGTGCCGGTACTACCTGCCCTAAACTTGGCTGGTAGTGAAGCTGCACGCTAACCGCCAGCAAGCTCATCTGCCCTGGCTCAGCACAAACCCGCTCGGCTACTTCTTTTTGAACCAATAACGCTGCTAGCTCGGGCATATTGGCGGTTTCGCCCAGTAGTCTGAGCAGATACGAAGTTAGGTAATAAGGAATGTTAGCGACGATTTTATAAGGGTGGGGCAGTGAGCCAAAGTCGAATTTCAATATATCGCCGGCAATTACTTCGAGCTTAGGCATTTTTAATAACGGCGCCAGTGTTTCGTCTTTTTCAATCGCGATTACCCTACCTGCCCTTTCAACCAAATATTTAGTAAGTGAGCCGTGGCCGGGGCCGATTTCTAAAACCGTGTCAGTTGGACTAATTTGGGCAGCATCACAAATTGCTTGCAGACTGATTGGGTCATTTAGCCAGTGCTGTCCGAGTGATTTTTTAGCTTCGTCCATAACTACCAACTGTGGAAAGTGAACCAGTGATTATAAGCTGCTGCCCAGCTGCCATAACGCCCTTCAGCATAGCCGTTGCACCACTTCATCTGGGTTACTGGATTCCAGGCCCAGTCGGCGCCAGCACTGGCCATTTTGTTTCCCGGGGTTGATTGGCAGAGGCCATAGCCAATAAAACTCGAGGGCGTGCCGTGATAAGCCGGACAATAGCCGTATTGGCCCTGCCACTTGGTGTAGCACCAGCCAGACTCGTGGCTAACAATAAAGTTGGCGTAGGCATAGTCGCTAGAGCTCAAGCCGGCATCGGCCATTATGGTGGTCTTATTGGTTGGGATATCAACATTGGTGCCGCGGGCAACTACTTGTGGAACCGGATCTTCAACAATCGCGGCTTGAATTTGGGTCCGGATTTTTTTACCATTTTGGGTCGATACCGCGTAGGTTATTAGTCTTTTGCCTGCTGAGCCCGGCTGGCGTACCACGGTGACACCGAACGTTAGCGTTGGATCGTTAACTATTTGGGTTGGCGCCGGGATGGTCTGACTGACGGTTTCGATTTTAGTGCCCTTGCGCAGTACAAACACCTGAGTTTTGGAAGTCAGGCGGGTATTCAAGCTAGGCTTGACACTATCGCCGGAGGCCAGGACTATCTGTTTTTCAGCCAGCAAGCCAGCCACGGTTGTAGCCAGAGTGCGGAGTTTTAGCGGCGTGCCATATAGATTTAAAAAGACTGGTTTAGAGCGTTTTACTACCACTTCTTCGCCAAGCACGCCTTGGCTAATTTTGCCTGGAGCAAAAGTTGCTAAGTCTTCCGGATAGACACTTAGGCCAGCCGAGGCGGCAATTACACGGGCGCTGCGTTGGCCGGTTAGAACGACTGATTTTTGGCCGCCAACTACAATAGTTACCGGCCGGGCGCGGTAGATATTTATCCTAAAGTTGTCCTCGATAATTGGCGTAGAAGGATCCGGCTCAATAACGTCTTGGGATATCAGGCCCAGCGGCAGTTTTTTGATTAAATCGCCAACGGTGGCCGCACGGGTATCAATTGTTTGGCGCTTGCCGTTATCGAATATAAAGACCACATGCGACGAGCTGATGGGCAGGCTGTTGCGGTTATTAAAAAATAAGACTAAACTGACTAACCCGGCCCCAAATACTAAGCCAGCGATAGGTAATAAGTATGGCCGACTTCCAAGTCTTAGCCGACTGGGGCTGGTAATAACCCTGTAAACCCCCGAAAAATTTGGCAAAAATCTCATAAAAAGCGTGTAGGCGCCCAGTAGCTATTGTAGCAAAAAAATGGCCGATTTACTCCTTTGGAGCTAGTCGGAAACCTAAGCGTCAAGCTTGATTAATGGCGCAAATGATAAGTTGATGACTTTATTGTCGCCGGAATTAAAATGCACGGTTACAATATCGTCTTCTACCGCCAGCACTTTGCCTTCGCCAAAATTATTGTGGCGGACAGCGTCGCCGACCTCTAAGTCCGGCACGTAGCGAGGCTCGCTGGTAAGGCTAGGCGAGGAGTCCCAAATCTGGGCGTCAGACAAATCGCTATTACTAGCTAGGTCGCCGATGTCGGCCAAGAAGCGGCTGGGCGGGTTAGCCAGACGGCTGCCATAAAGTGTCCGCTGCAAAGCATAAGTCAGGTACAGTTCTTCCCTGGCCCGCGTCATACCAACGTACATTAGCCGCCGCTCCTCTTCCATTTCGGACTGGTCGTACAGTGCTTTGCTGTGCGGCAAAACAGTCTCTTCTAGGCCGGTTATAAATACTACCGAAAATTCCAGTCCCTTGGCGGAATGCAGCGTCATCAGCGTAATGGCATCTTGGCTGGCGCCGGCGCTTTTAGTATTGGCATTATCTAGATCGCTAACCAGTGCGATTTCTTCCAAAAAACTTTCCAGGCCGGCGGTTTGGTAGGCTTGGGCAACACTTAAAAGTTCGCGAACGTTTTCGACTCTAGCTTCGCCCTGGACGGTGCCATCGTTGAGATACTCGTTATAGCCAATCCGGGCAATCAGTTTTTCCAAAAGCTCAACCGGCGTTAGCTCACCAGCAAATTTGCGTAAATCTTGTAGCGCCGCAGATAGATTTGAAAAGCCTTGTTTGGCGCGTGGCTGTAAGCCGTCGCATTCGCCAACTTGATTTAGGGCAGCTGATAATTTTAGTTCGGAGCGGGCCTGCCAATCGGCAAATATGGCCAACGAGCGAGCGCCAATGGCCCGGCTGGGCACATTGATAACCCGGTTAAAGCTGGCTTCGTCGTCGGGCTGGTGTAGCAAGCGTAAGTAGGCCACAATATCTTTGATTTCGCGCCTTTCGTAGAACCTCAACCCGCCAAAAATTCTATATGGCAGGCCGTGGTAGAGCAGCACTTCTTCTATAGCGCGGCTCTGGGCATTGGTACGATATAAAATCGCAAAATCCTGGAATTTGCGCTGCCCGGAATCTACGCCGCCGCGGATGCGGGCAATGATTTGCTCGGCTTCGTCGCGCTCGTTACCACCCAGCAGGATTTGGACCGGGATGCCTGACTCGGCGTCGGTCCAAAGTTTTTTATCACTACGGCGCGAATTCAAAGTTATAACTTTATGCGCCGCCGCTAAAATATTGCCGCTGCTGCGGTAGTTTTGCTCGAGTTTTATAACCGCGCAGCCCGGAAAATCTTTTTCAAAATTTAGAATATTGCGATAGTCAGCGCCACGCCAGGAGTAGATACTTTGCCAGTCGTCACCCACAACAGCGATATTTTTGGCCGGTCCGGTTAGTAGTCTTATGAGTTGGTACTGAGCAGCGTTGGTATCTTGGTATTCATCCACTAGTACATACTTAAACTGGCTTTGCCATTTTTTTAAGACAGCCGGGCTGGTTTTAAGTAGGCCCACCGTGCGGTTGATTAAATCGTCAAAGTCCAGTGCCCCGCAGTCGGACAGCGCCTTTTCGTAAAGCGGGTAAACTTTTGACACTGCCTTGGCAGCCGGGCTGGGCGCGGTATTTTCATATTCAGCCGGACTAATCATTTCGTTTTTTGCACTGCTGATGAGTGAGCTTAGCAGCCGGGGCGGGAACTTTTTGGGATCGATGCTCGCCGCCGTGGCCGCTCGTTTTACGGCTGCCAGCCGGTCGCCTTCATCCCAAATCACAAAGTTGCTAGGTATACCAATTGCCTGGCCGTCTTTGCGCAGCAACCTAACACAAACCGAATGAAAGGTGCCCAAAAATGGCATAAACGAGCGGTTGTTTTCATTTTGACCAAGCAAGGCAGCGACTCGGCGGCGCATTTCGGCCGCTGCCTTATTGGTAAACGTCACTGCTAAAATATTTTGCGGTTCGGCTTTGCGGCTGGCCAGTAAATAGGCAATCCGGTGAGTCAGCGTTTTGGTTTTACCACTACCGGCGCCGGCTAATATCAGCAGCGGGCCTTCGGTTAACTCGACAGCCCGCCTCTGCTCCGGGTTTAATCCCTCTAAAAGTTTTTCTAGCACTACTCAATTGTAGCCTACAATGCGCTAATGGAATCTAGGCTCACAGATTGACGAATTTGAGTTCTCAGATTATTTGTCGCACTACTACAGTTATCGAAGCCAGTTTCTAGATCTGAGCTAAACGTCTTATTTAATCCGTAAGAGGACTTGTTTATTTGCTTGTTTGGTGATGGGTTTTTTGAGCCATCATTTTCTTGGACAACTTCAAGAATTGGCTTACACGAGTCAACGCTGGTTACTGAATCTATGAATTTAAGATCGGTTGAGCAGTTTGGAGACCCGCACACAGGAGTGTCGTACATCACCATATTGGCATCTGCAAAAGTTAGCCTTATACCCCATTCCTTAATTGATATTGATGGAATAGTTGGAGCCGTGGAAGTCGTGACATTCGCATTGGCAACTGTATGATGGCGGTGCCAGACCCACCAGCCACCGAAACCGACAGCGGCTAGGACGACAATAATCAATAAGCCTTCGAGCAATGCGAAACCTTTCTGGCTTCTTTTCATAAGCTTGAGTATAAGCTTAAGCTTATAAAAAATAAAAGGTAATTTTAGAGGTTTTGGACAGTGCCAAGCAGAGTCTTGATATCAGTACCGTTTGTCATTGCCATATCGAGGGCTCGCATTACAACCGTGTTGACATTACCACTCAAGTTTTTGATATAGTCATCGCCCAAAGTCGTTCCGTCGGTGGCTTTGACTTTGGTGATTAAAATCGTGGCGTTATCGAGCTGTGTGGCATTGGCTATTGGGCCTTGACTACAGACAACAGTTGCTGGAGTATCAACCCCGGCAGTTGTGGTGAAAAGCAAAGTTTGCTGGTAGAGTTTTTGGTCGAGTGAGCCGGTACACCACTGCAAATTATCGAAGTAGCGATTGTCGGTGCGACTGGCTGGTAAAAATTTACCCGAGGTGAAAGCCAGTTGAACATTTTTATTCGTTGCAAAATTAACTAAGTAGGCGTGAGTGCCATCAGTTGTATTGCCTCCGCCACGTTTACTAAAGCCTGGATCGGTCGTAAAGCTAGGTGTTCCCCAAGCGGTGGGAGCGTCAAACTGAATACCAGCCGTTGTGAGCTGATAATTGCTAAAACCAGTCGGAACGGGAGTCGTGGTTGAAGTCGAGGAAACCGGAGTAGCTGTAGCCTTGTATTTAGAAAAGATGTGACAGGGCAAGTGTGAGCCACCGCGAATCAGACCATCGTCGGCCGCCAAATAAACGCCGGCCAAAATTATAATTAACCCAAGCAACCATAACCACCACTTGCCAGCAGAGCCATTTGGCTTTGGACTAGTCGATGCTAATTTGCCGGGCGGCATTGGCGGAGTCGGCTTGCTGCTGTCGGATTGGAATAAACGGCTGGTGTTGGGCGGAGTCGGGCCAAATGGCGAAGTGCCGCTAGTTGATGCTGGGCCGTCACCAAAACCGGCAATGGCCGGGGCGGTTTGCGGCTCGGGAGCTGGGCGACGGATAGCTATGGGCACGGCATCCGGATCTTTGGCCGGCGTGTCAAAGCCTAAGCCGCGGATACTGGGATCACTCGGTGGACCACCGACGCTATCAGGAACTATTGGCGTAGCTGAACCGCCAGCACTGCCGTCTAGGTCGGCCACATCAACAGTTTTATTACTTGGTGCCATAAATCCCCCTACTCTCCTTTGCTTCTCTGCCAAGTATAAGCATTATCAATAATATCTGCAAATTCTTGGTAGTTTAGGCTGGCGCCACCGACTAAAAAGCCGTCTACATCGCCTCCATCCAAGAAGCTGGTGATTACTTCTGGAGTAACACTGCCACCATATAAAATCCGTAGCGAGTGTCCGGTGCCTTCGCCAAAAACATCGCCGACTAAGCTACGGGTATAGCCGGCTACTGTTTTAACATCTGCCGGGACTGGCAAACGGCCGCTGCCAATTGCCCAAACCGGCTCGTAGGCGATGATTACCTCGCCGACTTCTTTAGCTGTCAGGTTAGCCAGCGCCGTGGAAAGCTGGTCGTGCAGCACCTGGCGGGTCTCGCCATCGGCCCGTTCTTGGGCTGTTTCGCCCACACATAAAATCGGCGTAATGCCGTTACGAATGGCCGATTTCATTTTGGCCTGCACCATCGGCAAATCTTCGTGGAAAATATGCCGGCGTTCGCTGTGGCCGATTAAGCAATAATGCACTAGCTCGCGCAGCATATTAAAGCTGACTTCGCCGGTGTAGGCGCCTTCGTCACGGAAATAAGCATTCTGGGCAGCCAGCCGAAATTTGCGCCGATCGATTTGCAGGCTCAGTGGCTGGAGCGTCAAATGGCTTGGTGCCAGCACCACCTCTATATCCGAGTGATGTTTGACGGCTTGGCCCAAACGGTGCACCAGCAAGCTGGCCTCGCTGGCGTTTAGGTTCATCTTCCAGTTTCCGACAATTAGGAGCTTTCTCATTCCCACCTTTTCTTATCTATAATTGTACCAGCTAATGCTTATCCTGCAGAGCTTCAACGCCGGGCAGCTTGTGGCCGGCCATTAATTCCAAGGTCGCGCCGCCGCCAGTACTGACAAAATCAAAATCGTCTAATAGTTTATTCTGCTCGATATAACTAACCGTATCGCCGCCGCCGGCAAAACTAATCGGTTTATTTTTGTGCTGGCGGCTAGGCCCGATCATTGCCGTCACTACCACTTCGGTGCCGTGAGAAAATGGTGCGGCCGTAGTGGCAATCGGCTTGGTTTCGGTCACACCCAGCGTGCCGTTCCATATAACGCTCCGGCTCATTTGGACTGCTCCGGCGATGCGAGCCGCGCTGGTAGGCCCAAGATCTAGAATCATTTCATCGGCGGCAACTTCGTAGCTAGAGGGACGCGGCAATTTTGGATAGGCTTCGATGTCAGCTAAGTGGGCGCCAAAATCCACCACTCGTGTCGGGTGAACACCGTCCACGGCTGTACTTACTACCACGTCAGTTGGTACCAAAAAATTAAAAGCGCGCTGGCGCTCAGCCGCCCGGGCTAATTTTATGATTCCTTTGGTTTTGGCCACCAGCCCGGTCTCGACTATACTTTTGCCTAGATGGTAGCCACCAGCTGCTAAAAAGTTATTAGCCATCGCGCCGCCAATCGCCACGCAATCGGCTAGCTCTATAAATCGCTCTATCAGCTCAATTTTGTCAGAAACTTTAGCACCGGCAATAACGGCCGTTAGTGGCCGTTTGGGATTTTTCATAAAATCGGTAATAGTTGAAACCTCTTTTTCTAGCAATAGGCCGGCTACAGACGGCAAGAGTTTGGGGATTGTCGAGGTACTGGCATGCGCCCGGTGCACCACGCCAAAGCCATCTTGCACAAAAATTTCGGCGGCGCTGGTCTGAACCAGCTGTTTGGCAAAGTCTAGATCATTGGCTTCTTCGCCGGGATGGAAGCGCAAGTTTTCTAGCAGTAAGATGTCACCAGCTTTAAGAGCAGCAGCGGCTACTTCAGCGGCTTCGCCGATACAGTCGCTAGTAAAACCAACAGGCTGGCCTAGCAGTTTTTGTAAGTGCTCGGCCACTGGCTTTAGGCTCAGCGAACTATCGCGCTGACCTTTTGGCCGACCAAGGTGCGAAATGATTACTAGTCCCTTACAGCCATGCTCTAATAGGTATTGAATGGTTGGCAGCGAGGCACGGATTCGGTAATCTTCGGCAACTTTGCCGCCAACCAGTGGCACGTTATAGTCGGCCCGTAGTAGCACGCGCTTGCCTTTGACATTGATGTCTCGAATTGTTTTTTTATCAAATCCACCCATTATTCTCAAGTTCATTGTAAGCGAGCAACGACTTTAAAACCAGCTAAGGTGCCACATAAAACCATCTTGAGGGATCTTGGGAGCTTATTATGACCATTGGTCGGCCAGAAATAGACAGCGCAGCCAGCGCCAAACTTACATTAAATTTTTTAGCGACCCTTTCAGGATTGTTCATTCTACGTAAGCTTTCTTTGGGCACAAGCAGTTGGCGCGCAAACTCCTCACAAAACTTTTCTACCAAACCATCACGGGTTTTGTATGCTATTCTTTGCTGTTCACTCGAGTAGCTATAGTCATTATGTGGCGGACGATAGTATGTGGCTTGAGGCTCTTGGCCTTGGGCTCGAATATAGCTAAAGGTGTGTCCGATTTCGTGGCAAGTAATGTGCCTTTTACGTCTTTGGCGATAAATCTTTTTGTCGGTGTCACTACCACAGAGCATTGGGGCTACCCGTTTGGGCGTCCGTGGGTCAACAACGATATCAAATCGATCCCTATCTGGTAACGCAAATAGCATGCCCACTGTATCGTCTTTAACTGCATCTATATTATTAACTCTTAAGGCTAAGCTGCCCTGTCTTAGTACCGTCGCTAGCTCAAGAGCTTCATTGAAAGGCTGAGCAGAATCCTCACGAACTTCATTAGCCAGCTCCAGCGCGAGGGGTTTGGTATTTCTTGGGGTAAGATCAGTGTCTCTAAAAACAAAGTCTGGCCATTCGTGAGTCATATGCCCAGTTTAGTCAGTAGTGGACCTAAATGAAATTGAATAAGCTTAACTGGTGACCCCACGGAGAATCGAACTCCGGTTGCAAGATTGAAAATCTTGTGTCCTAACCGTTAGACGATGGGGCCCTAACAGATGAATTCTAGCATGTCTACGCTTTTGATACCAAAAATCCCCCGCCCCGAATTAGGGGTGAGGGATTAATGGTAAATTTTTGTTTTTGAGCGGTCAGTCACGATTACTCTGACGTTTAGCTTAGCATAACTTCGGTGAATAAGCAAATGCTTATCCACACCCGTCACACTTAACTACACTCTTACAGCCGGCGGCGGCGAATCGCACTTAAGGCGAAGTGGCCAGCCGTACCAGCGGCGCTTGTGCCCGCAAATAGTTCGAACACGTCACCAGGGCCGGTGTTAGGCAAAGCCGTAGTCTTGGTTACAGGCTTAACCACATGTTTGTGTACCGGAGGTGTTACCATATGCACTTTTACGCGAATGGTTACGTAGCCACTAAACTGGGCGCAACCGGGTACTAGACCGTCGGGGCCATGACTACAAATGAGGGTTCCGCCGGCAACGACATTGTCGCTAACCGGAATACCGTTCACAAAGTTAGTGTAAAGCTTGGCAGTGCCAGGCTCGTAACTAAGACTAAACGGAGTTGAGCTGGTTAGATCGGCTGTAGCGAACACCTGCCCAGGGCTAGAGTTAGCCGCGGTGATGTAGGCAGTCGGAGTCATAGTGGTAGCCGAACCGCTTGGCAAAGCGAACTTAACCGTGGTGCCAGTGGCAGTCAGGTTTAAGTTGCTGGCAGCGTTGTTGTGGAAGTAGACTTCCATAACCACGTCTTCGCCATCAGTTACGGTAGTTTGTGTTGAATAGGCCGTAGTGGGCAAAGTTAGGTCGCGAGTCTTTAGAAATTGGCGCTCGTCGCCAACCACCGGGTTATCGGTGATGGAGTTGAATGTAATGTACGTTGCTGGGTGCGCCCATGTGAAGGTTGGGCGTGAAGGCCCAAAAGTAACAGCGGCGTGAGCCACAGCGACGATGCCTAGAGTTGCTAGGGGCAGAGCCAGTAGCAGTCCAAGGCGCTTGCGAATGTTGAGATTACGCATAGACTTATGTTTCCTTTCTTAAATGATTGATTTAGATCTTATTACAAACTAGATAGTTAGTGGGTTTTAAGGTTGTTGGGTGCCCGCTTGCGCGGGCACCCTTTCAACCGACTTACCTGTTGTCGCTTCAGCCACCCGGCTGGAGCGGCGGCGGAGGATCGCAGCTTTTCGGCCGCGGGTTCGCCGAACACGGGTTCGGCGGTGGTGGCGGTGGCGGGGGCGACGACGTTGTTGTCGTCGTGGGTGCCGGAGAGCAGTTGGCCTGCTTCCAGTCCGTTGCCTGCTTCTGGACATCGTCCGAGTTCGTTCCAGTGAAGGTCTGCGAGATATTGCTGCAGACAATCGTGGTCGTGAACGATGAACAGGCGCTGACTATGCCGTTGATGACGATGTTGTTGCCACTGATGGTGATGTTGCAGCTGCCCAGTGGCGCCGGAAGGACCGGCACCGGCTGGACAACCTTGACCTTGACTGGCGGAGCCGAGGTGTGCTTGATGATCTCGCCGGCATTGCCGCACTTGAACGGGACGACGAACACATAGATCGTGTTGCCGATCCGCACAGGTGTGTACCAGGCGCGAACGGGACCGTTCTGCTTGCCGAGTCCTGTGCCCGTACCGATGAAGTCGACCTTGACGTTCAGGTCGAGCTTCACCATCGAGTTCCAGAACCCACCGGACAGCATCTTGTCGAGATGCTCCCCACGCACCAGCCAGCCGACGCAGGGCGTTGCCTGCTTCAGCAAGCCATACGGAATGCCGAGACGTCCAGCGGCCGCCTGCCCCTTCGCCGAAGCGACGAAGTGGCGATAAGCCGACAGATCGGTGACATTCGGGTAGTACGGATTGACGTTGTAGCGCTCCCAGCCGAAGACCGGACCACGCGTGAAGGCGGTGCGGTAGTAGCTGGTCGGGCACTCGCTGACCTGCGCCAGAGCGGCCTTCTGTGAGAAAGACGCATGCTGGGTGGCCGTATTGCTCGCGGGTGCGGAGCTTGCGATGAGAGCCATGACGCCCGTAAGGGCGGCCATGGAAATGATCATCCGTTTCGGGATGGTCATGCGAACCCCCTCTCGGGCGTCGAAGACTCTCGCGCGGCCAGTCATCCATGGTGACCAACCGCGCGAGACTGTACTCATTGGGCGAGTAGAGCATTAGAGTGACAATATATATCACCCTAATGCCCTACTCGACGAGTTATCTCACCGGTTGGCTAAATTTAGTAAGTCGGTTATCAGGGATTAAACCGCGAGTTTTTTATAAAATCTCTAGCGGGTTTAAAACCCCGTAACTATCTAGTTTGCTCCAATGTTTTTATTGGTCACAAACTTAGTTGAGTAAATTGTTAAGTTTCTACCTCTCCACCTGTGAGGCGAGGATACCTGTACTTTACCACAAGCACGCAGATATGTCAATATGCTTATGTAAATTGTTTTTGTAAGAATTCTTACAAATTTACCTCTTTAAAACTGAAAAACCCGCTCTTGGTAGAGCGGGTTGGCACCGATTGGTGCGACAAAGGGATTTGACAGCTGCTGCCCCAGGACCAAATGGCCCTAAGGCGGGGCCAGCGGCCCACACGGTTGGTTCACCGCATGGGCCGCTGGAGGCCGGGTGAAGCCACCGCTGTGGTAGCGGTGGGGCCAGGACCCTCGGCAGGGGCGGTAAAGGGCCCCGGTACTACTTCCCGCGGAGGGAAACGTGCAGGTAGAGACAGGGCGAGAGCAGCGTCTTGGGAGACTCCGCAAGATTGCCGCTCTCACCTCTGTCTTCCCGGATTCCGCCAGAGCTCGGAGGGTGGCAGACCCGGGATCTTGGTGGCGGCTTACAGCCACCGAGCGAGGCGCCTCTTGATGTAGAGGCGCACCCGCCGGTGACCGGCCGTTACCCCCCGAGCATGGTGCTCGAAGGAACCTACGAAACTTCGGGGAACGCCAGAGGCAATCAGACCGTAGTCCATCTCTTTACTGCTTGTACAGTGGAGATGTCTTTAGCCCAACGCATAGTCGCTCCCGCGAAGGAAAAAACGACGAGGGGACCGCTTTGGTTCGCTTACGAGTTTCTGGCAAACGGTTCGAAGCCGTGTTCCAGTAAGTCGCTCACGTTTTTTGGTGCGGCTTGTGTTGCTGCCGCGCGGCCTCTCTCTCCTGCCTAAGGGGGAGGGTAATTTCTACCGGCTCCAAACCAATACGGGCTTCCGGAGTACGATCCGAGCACAGAGCATAAAGCACGCTCACAGATCGCGTCGTTTCGTCTGCAAACTGATTACTAGCACTGCCGCAGACGAATCTCATCTACACAGTGCCAGCAACCAGTGCTCGGTTATTGAGTGTCAAATCTCTTTGTTAATGTGCAAGGGAGCAAACTAATCCGCCTCGAAACCGAGAGTAGATGTGC
>CAYTYX010000004.1:0-28350 GCA_964442325.1 uncultured Candidatus Saccharibacteria bacterium | reverse complement strand
CTGGGGACACAAGGCTCTTCAGGCCTCTGCTCTACCAACTGAGCTAAAGCGCCACAATTACAATTGGTGGGCGAAAGAGGACTTGAACCTCCACGAGCGTAAAGCTCACTACGCCCTGAACGTAGCGCGTCTACCAATTCCGCCACTCGCCCTTAACTTGACCCCTATATTCTACGGTATCACATCTGTTAGAGCAAGCGCTGTATGTTATTATATCCAAGAGTTGATGGGGGTTCTACTGCCAGATTTATGAGTAAAATTGCGCGTTATTTACAAGAACATTTGGAGGGAGAGGTTACGTCTAGTCTGGAGGCTCGGCGTTATTTTTCGACTGACCGTAGTGTTTTAAGGATTCTGCCAGCAGTTGTGGCCTACCCGGCTAGCCAAGAAGACGTGCGAAAAATCTGCCGTTTTTCGTGGCAATTGGCCGAAAAGGGACATAAGTTGCCCATCACCGCCCGCGGCGGCGGCAGTGATACCTCCGGCGCAGCCATTGGCAGCGGCATCGTGGCGGTTTTTGGCCCGCACCTAAATCGCATCTTAAGCCTGGACGCACGCCACGGCCAGGTGGTGGTGGAGCCGGGATTAGGTGCTAGCACTCTGCAGCAAACCCTTTATACTCACGGCCAGTTTTTGCCTAGCGTGCCACCTAAGACAAACTCCACAATTGGTGGCGCCATAGCCAACAATGCCAGCAGCGAAAAGTCAGTTAAGTACGGTGCTACAGCTAATTACATCGATAAGTTAAGCGTTGTTCTAGCCAATGGCGAATCAATCGAAGCCGGCCCGCTAAATAAGCAGGGGTTGAGCCTTAAGCTAGGCCAATCCAATTTTGAGGGCGAAATCTACCGCCAGCTAGATACCCTGCTAGAAGAAAATGCTGACGTAATTGCCCACTCGCGGCAAAAATTCGACCACCTGCCACGCAATGTTGCAGGGCTAAATATTTTTGATGTCGCAAGTGGTGGCAGTTTTAACTTAGTACCGTTACTGGCTGGGTCGCAGGGAACGCTAGGAATTATTACGCAGGCACACCTTAAGCTAGAGCTACATAACCCGGCAGTCGGCATGGCGCTAGTTAGCCTGGGCCGCTCCAGCCGGCTAGAAAAATTGCTGCCGCAAATTTGCCAACTAGGACCATCGGACTGCGAGCTGCTGACTCGTGGCGTGCTGGAAGAAATTGCTGCTATCGTCCCGGGTTATTTAGGCAAAATATTAGACCAGTCGCAAGCGGCTGTTTATGTGTTGGTAGAATTTAACGACAAGCACGCCACCAAATCACTGGAAGCTTTGCATGGACTAGTAGAAGAAGTCGGTGGCGACTGCCGGACGACCAACAGTCTGGAAGAAGAAAATAGTCTCCGCCACTTGTTTGCCGCGACCGCTAATTTGAGCCTACGAACCAGCAGCCGTAAGGCCTACCTGCCAGCAGCAGATGTGGCTGTGCCAGTCGAAAATCTGGCGGGATTGATTGGCAAGTTAACCCAACTTGGCAAAGAGGCCGACGTGGCCCCCAATATAACCGGCCACGCGGGCGAGGGAATAATTTCCATCCACCCGGCGCTGGATTTATCGAACTTGGGCGATCGGCAAAAATTGTTTAAGCTAACGACCGCGGCCTACGATATGGCTATAGCAGCCGGCGGTACACCTAGCGCTGGCAGCGGTGACGGCCGACTCCGAACGGCCAAATTAGAAAAAATGTACGGTAAGAAAATTTATACCCTGATGGTCGCAGTCAAAAAAATCTTTGACCCACACGACATTCTTAACCCGGGCGTAAAATTTGGCACAACCGAACGTGAAGTCAAAATGCTTTTAAATAGTACTTATAGTCCGCATAACCGGTACGAAACCTTGAGTTTCTAAACTACAAAAGTTGAGTTATAACTCCTTAGAAAGTATACTGGCTTAAGGTACTAGGGCGGATGGCGGAATTGGTAGACGCGCTACCTTGAGGTGGTAGTGGGAGCAATCCCGTGGAGGTTCAAGTCCTCTTTCGCCCACCAAAATAGATTTTAGTTGATGGTTTGGCGACGTTGCCGAATCATCCATTGGTCCGCGTTATAAAATCGGTCGGCGGCACTATCTATGGCCTTGCGCTGAAAGCCATAAACCGGACCTCGCGATATATAAAGATAGTTAGGCTGATAGAGCGCCAGTGCCGGGGCATCGTTGCGCCAGATGCGCAGGAATGAATTATATTTAGGAATCCGGTTCGATAGACTGGCTCGAGTCCGGGCTGACTCCAGCGCTTCGTTGGCAGCTGTTGATTTATACTCGCTCAAGTTTGAATGGCCTTGTGAATCAGCGCTGGCCTGAGAACTATCCCAATAGGCAAACACATCCGGGTCAACACCGATATCAATGCCGTAGAGCAAAATGTCGTAACCATGGCTAGGGATTATATTGCCCTGCAAATCATCAGCCGAGCGGTTGGCGGCGATAATTTTTACACCGAGTTTACTCCACTGGGCTTGCAGGAACCGGTTGACGGCTTCGTAGTCGGGTGTGTTTTCTGACACCAAGCTTAGGGTTAGCGGATGCCCGTCTTTGAACCTTTGGCCGCCAGCACCTACCTTCCAGCCGGCCTTGTTAAGTAAATGGCGAGCCTGGCTTGGGCTATAACTTAGTTGGCTGGTAGCTTTGGTATAGCTTATCTGGCTGGCCAGGAGCGGGCCGCGGGCTAGGTTGGGAGGATAGCCCAGTATGCCGGGCAGTTGGCTGCGGTCTACCCCGGCAGTCAAGGCTTGCCGAACCGCCGAATCGCTAAGTAGCGAGCTGGAATTATTGAAAAAAGCCATCACGATAGCATTTAGGGGCGTGTGATAAATTTGCAGGCTGGCATCTTGGGCGAGTGTGGCTGGCACAGAGTCCAAGCCGCTCATCGCGTTGATTTGTTTGGCTTCAAAAGCGCTTATCATCTGATCGTCGCTACGATAAATAAGTATATTAAAACCACCGAGGTTGGGCGCCCCGGCGAAATAACCGCCATTTGGCGCTAGGGTGATCTGCTGTTCGCGATCGGTATCGCTGCCGCCAGTCACACTTATAAACCGCCATTGAAATGGCCCTGTGCCAACCGGCGCCGTATTGAAGTTGGCGCTGCGTAGCTGCGCCGGCGGCACTGTGGCTAGCAGGTGTTTAGGAATAATGCCGTTAGTCAGAGCATACGGAAAAGAGCTAAGCGGATTAGGTAAACTAAAAATCACTGTGTATGGACCGGCCGCACTGACGGTGATGTCTTGCCAGCTACTAAACAGTGGCGACTGGGCCTCGGTGTTTTGGATTGTCTTATAGGTAAATACGGCGTCAGCCGAAGTAAATGGTTGGCCGTCCTGCCACTTAACGCCTTGTTTTAGCGAAACGGTGTAAGTTGTTTGCTTGGCGTCCAACTTCCAGCTGGTGGCTAAATCGCCAATTAGCCGGTCTTGTTGGTCGTACTTAAACAGGCCCGAAAAAATTAGCCGACTAACGGCTGTATCGGCTGCGCCGTTGGCATAAAGTGGATTGGCGTTATTAAATGAACCAACTAAGCCCTCGCTATAAATACCGCCGGGAGCCGGCTGGATAGATTGGTAATAGGGCCCGAGGCTGCGCAGTTGAGTAACTCCGCTTAAAAAAAGGCCGGCAAATAAAAGCAGCCACAGCACCACAAACCGGCGCACTACTTTTAGGCGGTTAAAGCGCCTGAGCAAAAGTTTTTCGATGCCTTGGTCGGCCTGTTGGCCAAGCTCCACGGCAGCTTTGCGGCGGCGGCGAAATCGGCGGCGCCAGAGTTTATTCCGGTCGCTGCGGGTTATGCTTTCTGCCAAACTAATTCTCCTTTAAAGACTTTTTATTGGGCAACTATACTGATGATGATACTGGCCGCGAACACAAAAACTAAAATTATAGTCAGCTGGTGCAGGCTTTTGTCGGCGCCCCGGCGAACAGTGTTAACCTCGCCGCTGCCACCCAAACCAGCACCCAGGCTGGCTCCTCTAGTCTGAATCAGTATTAAGATTATCAACAGTATAGCGGTGACAATGGTTATGTAGTTCCAGATGCTCATTTACGAATATCCTCCAGGGTTCGGGTTGCCAAATAATTTACCAGTCCAACTATCACACCAGCCAGCGTGGCCGACCAAAGACCGGAGACAAACAGCGGATGATAAATCTTGCTGGCCACTAAAATCATAAGGCCATTGACGATTATCATAAACAGCCCGAGTGTTATGACGATGGCTGGTAGCGACAATAAAATAGTAATCGGTTTAAGCAGAATGTTAACAATAGCTAAGAAAAAGCCAGCCCAGGCGACGGTAGCAAAGTGATGCCCAACGCTTAAATGATTAGGGCCTAAAATAGCGGCAGCTACCCACAAACCCAAGCCGGATAGCACCCAGCGCAGTAAAAAGCGTTTTAGCATAACTTTTATTATAACAACTTCTTGGCTTAAACTTGCGGTGACTGCGATTTTAGCTGCTCATATAGGCGATGGCCACGCTTTGGTCCCAAGACTGCCTCTAGTTCCGAGGCCTCGGCCTGAGCAATCGTCCGCAGCGAACCAAACTGCCTGATGAGTCGTTTGCGAGTTAGCGGACCAATGCCAGGTAAACCTTCTAGCGGACTGTTTGAAGCACGCCGCAAGCGCAAGCTGCCATGGTAGCTAAGAGCAAAGCGGTGCGATTCGTCGCGGATGCGCTGCAACAACTTTATGGCCGGCGAACTACCCGGCAATTGAAATTTAACAAACTTGCTACTGCGTCGCACATAGCTTTTTAGCCTGGTTGCCGAGTTGACCACTGCTTCTACTTGGACGCCGGGCAAACTAAAACTCTCGTGGATAATAATTTCTTCGGCAGCCTTGGCCAGACCAATCATCGGCAAGCTGGAATGACCGGCCGCGTCGCGGGCGCGCAGCGCCGAACTTAGCTGCCCCCGACCTCCGTCTATCAAGAATAGGTTTGGCAGACCCCATTTCTTGACATTACCCGGGCTCAAGCGCCGACTGATTGTTTCAAAGATATGGGCAAAATCGTCATTGCCGCCTGAGTGCATCTTGAATTTGCGGTAAGCGGTTTTGTCTGGTAGCCCAAGCGTAAACACCACCATCGAGGCGGTATTGTCACTGCCCTGGATATGGCTGATATCAAATCCTTCAATCCGCCGAGGTGGTGACTTTAAGTTAAGCAGCTCGGTTAGTTCGGCCAGAGCATGGTCGCGATTAGCCTCGGCTAGGTCTGTACTGGTCAGGAGGCTCTGCCGACCTAAATCCTGCAGGGCTCTAAGCTGATCGCGAGCCCGCGCCGCTTTTTCAAACTCCGAAGCACGGGCGTATTTTTTCATATCTTTTTCTAACTGCTTTATGACGCCAGCCCGGCCGCCACGCAGGTAGCGCATCAATTGCCGCAAATTGGCACGGTATTGAGCCAAGGCAGTCCGGCCTTCTTCCAAGCCAGGGTCTAAGCCCAAATGGTACTGTAAATTTACCCGCTCTCCGCCGCCTTTTGTGGTTGCATATGGGAAGGCTCTACGCAAGTAACGTAGGGCTGATTTAAGCGCCGGGCTGTTATTAAACGGGCCAAAGTATTCGGCATTGTCTGGTAGTGGCCGCCGCACTAAAGTAACGGTTGGGTAGTCGCTGTTTATATCGATTCGGACGTATTGGCTGCTTTTATCATCGCGCAGCAAAATATTGTAATGGGGCTGGTAGCGGCGAACTAGCTCGGCTTCTAAAAACAGCGCGTCGGCTTCGGTCTCGACCGCCTGCCAGTCCAACCCAGCAATGTCATTGATTAAAAGCGTGGTTTTGGTGTCTTGCGGCCTGCCCTTTTGGAAATAACTGCGCACTCTGGTGGGTAACTGGGCGGCCTTGCCAATATAAATAATCTCGCCGGCGACATTCTTAAAAAAATAGACCCCAGGTTTTTTGGGCAATTCAGACAGGCGCTTAGCGAGCTTGGTGTTCATAAGCTTTTAGAGACTTAGACTCTACTTGTCGGCCGGCTCGGTATCAGCTGCAGGAGCTTCGCCTTCGGCGGCCGCTTCACCTTCGCCTTCGGCGGCCTCGCCTGCTTCGCCCTCTGCGGCTTCTTCAATGGCCTCTTCGGCAGCAACGGCTCGCGGCTCGGCCACAGTGGCTATCGGGTGATCGGCTTCGGTCAAAACGCTCACGCCGGACGGCACACCCAAATCAGCGACTGTCAGCTTGTCATGCAGCTCAATCAGTTTAGTAGCATCAACTACCAGTTCGTCCGGCAAATCCTTTGGCAGGGCTTCGACTTCAACTTCATCCAGCTGGCGCAAGACTATCAAACCGGCTTTCTCGGCTGGTATTTCACCTTCTAGGCGGATTGGAACCTGGGCCTCTACCTTTTCATTCTGTTTAATAGCCTGAAAAACGACGTGTTGCATCCGGCGTTTTACCGGATTGTAGTGAACATCTTTAATTAGAGCCAAGTATTCCTTGCCGCCGACCTTCAGTTGTAAAGGTTGGTGTTTGCCGGCTTGTTTATAAATCTTAATTAGCTCGGCTTCCGGCGCTTCGACGTGTATCGAGGGCGCGCCGTGGTTATGAATAACAGCCGGAATCATGCCTAGATTACGCAAGCCGCCCAGGCCTTTGCCTAGGGTTTTACGCGGCGCCAGTTCTACAAATTCACTCACTTCTGCCATAATCTCTTCCTTAGACTCTCGATTGTAACAGATTAGAACCCAATTTTAAAGTAAAGCTGATACAATTCGAGGTAATATGTTTAGCGCTAACACGATTATCCATAGCGGCGGCCTTTTGCTGATAGCCTTTGTTATTTTTGCCGAGACTGGACTACTGTTTGGCTTTATCTTCCCCGGCGATAGTTTGCTACTACTAGCCGGGCTGTGGGCCAGCCGGCACAGTTTGAACTTGGCCACTCTTTTGCCTTCGGTTATTATCGCCGCTATTTTAGGTTATGAAGCCGGCTATGAGATTGGCCAGCGATTTGGAATAAAACTATTTAGCCGTAAGGACGGACTATTTTTTAAGGCTGAGTACGTTGAGCGAACCCAGGCTTTTTTGGGCCGGCACGGCGGTAAAACTATTTTGCTAGCTCGCTTCGTGCCATATGTACGTACTTTTGCTTCGGCCATCGCGGGTGTGGCTAAGATGGACCGCCGAGTATTTGCTTTTTATAATATCGTTGGAGGTATTCTGTGGGCCGGCGGTGTAACTATGGCCGGCTACTGGCTGGGCCAGCGCCTGCCAAATAATATAGATAAATATATCGTTGTTGCCGTGATAGTTGGACTGGTAATTCTACACGGCGGCACTTTTTGGCACATTTGGCGAGACCAGCAGCGGCGCGCCAATTTCAAACGTGCTCTAGGCGAAGAATTCAATCATTTTTTCCGGCGCAAAAAGGCTTAAAGAACTTTTGCTAAGAATTGGCCGGTGTAGCTTTTTTTATTTTTAGCGATTTGCTCGGGTGTACCGGCAGCCACGATCTCCCCACCGGCTTCGCCACCCTCGGGGCCCATATCTATAATGTGGTCGGCACTTTTTATCACATCCAGGTTATGTTCGATAACTATCATTGAATTGCCGGTATCGACTAAGGCGTGCAAAACGTCTAGTAGTTTTGCCACATCGGCCATATGCAAGCCTGTTGTAGGCTCATCCAAAATATAGAGCGTCCGGCCAGTTGGGCGGCGACTTAGCTCGGTCGCCAGTTTAACGCGTTGGGCCTCACCGCCACTCAAAGTTGTGGCAGGCTGGCCAAGCGCGATGTAACCTAAGCCCACATCGACAATTGTTTGCAGTTTACGGGCAACGGCCGGGATGTTGGCAAAAAATTCCAAGGCCTGCTCGCAGGTCATCGCCAGTACGTCGGCAATTGTCTTGCCGTTCCAGTGAATTTCTAAAGCTTCGCGGTTATAACGTTGGCCATGGCAAACCTCACAAGTTACATAAACATCCGGCAAAAAATGCATCTCGATTTTAATCACTCCGTCGCCAGCGCAGTTTTCGCAGCGGCCACCCTTGACGTTAAAACTAAACCGGCCAGCACTATAACCACGCACGCGGGCCTCGGGAGTCGATGCGTATAGTTCGCGGATGGGCGTAAAGACGCCTGTGTAAGTTGCCGGGTTAGACCGCGGTGTCCGGCCAATTGGCGATTGGTCTATCACTATAGCCTTGTCTAGATTTTTAATACCTTCGATGTCGTCGTGCCGGCCAACTGGCGTATGTGCCCGCATTAACCTCACCGACAGCTCGTTAGCTAAAATATCATTTATTAAACTGGATTTGCCGCTGCCCGAAACACCACTAACCACCACCAGCTTGCCAAGTGGAATCTCTACATCAATATTTTTAAGATTGTTCTCGCGGCCGCCGCGTACTACTAGGCTCTTGCCATTACCGGTACGGCGGCGCTTGGGCGTAGCCACAACTTGCTTGCCGGATAAATACTGCCCGGTAATGCTTTTGGGATTTTTGGCTACCTGCTCCGGTTTGCCCTCGGCTACGATTTCACCGCCGTGAATGCCAGCGCCCGGACCCATATCTACCAGATAGTCGGCAGTGCGAATGGTTTCTTCGTCGTGTTCGACTACAATCACGGTGTTGCCGAGGTCGCGCATCCGCTTCAGCGTGCTAATTAATCGCGCATTGTCACGCTGGTGTAAGCCGATGCTCGGCTCGTCGAGCACATAAAGCACGCCTTGTAGGCCACTGCCAATCTGGGTAGCCAAGCGGATACGTTGGGCCTCACCACCACTTAATGTGCTAGCTGTGCGCGTCAAGTTGAGGTAATTGAGCCCGACGTCTTGCATAAACTTCAAACGAGCGTTGATTTCTTTTAAGATTTGCTTGCCAATTTTGGTCTCGGTTTCATTGAGCTTAATCGCGCCAAAAAACCCGAGTGCATCGTCGATGCTTAGCTCACAAATATCCATAATTGATTTATCCGTGACGGTCACGGCTAGGACCTCCGGTTTTAAGCGCCGGCCTCCGCAGGCTGTGCAAGGCCGTTCTTGCATAAAACGTTCGATTTCGCGGCGCATAAACTCGCTGTCGGTTTCTTTGTGACGGCGCTCCAAGTTCGGAATAACGCCTTCGTAAGTAGTCTCAAAGCTGCGGCCATTTCCCAAACTAACCCGGTAAGTCTCATCGCCAGTGCCATACATAATTTTATTTATCTGGTCTTTGGTCAGTTCACCGGTAGGTACGTGCAGGCTAAATTTGTAACGATCAGCCACGGCGGTTAGTTTTTTGATATACCAAGCGTCTGGACTAAAACGGTTATATGGCCGGATAGCGCCTTCGGCAATTGTCAAGCGGCCGTTAGGAATTACCAACTCCGGGTCGACTTCCAGCCGGCTGCCTAATCCTGTGCAGACCGGGCAAGCACCGTGCGGCGAGTTAAAGCTAAAGGTGCGTGGCTCTAGCTCCGGCACGGCTGCGTCCGGGTGATCTACGCAAGCGTATCTTAAACTATAGAACTTATCCTGATTTGTATCAGCGTTATTGATAATTAACTTGCCATCGGCCAACTCAAAAGCTTGCTCAATAGACTGGCTCAAACGACCCCGGCTGGCCTCGTCGTTGACTAACCTGTCTACCACGATTTCGATTTTGTGTTTATAGTTTTTGTCTAGTTCCGGGAATTCATCCAGCGCATAAATCACACCATCTACCCGAGCCCGGGCAAAACCACCCCGGCTGAATTGCTCCGGGATGTGCTCAAACGCGCCTTTTTTATCAACTACTACCGGCGCTAAAATCATCAGTCGTTTGCCTGTGTCATTGCCGGCCACTTGGTCTACCACACTCTGGGCAGTTTGGCGGGCGACTACCTTGCCGCAGACCGGACAGTGCGGCACGCCAATACGGGCATAGAGCAAACGTAAATAATCATAAATCTCGGTCACGGTGGCAACGGTGCTGCGCGGGTTGCGTGAAGTCGACTTTTGATCAATCGAAATCGCCGGACTTAGGCCGTCAATTTGGTCGACATC
Source organism: uncultured Candidatus Saccharibacteria bacterium (assembly GCA_964442325.1). Lineage (GTDB taxonomy): Bacteria > Patescibacteriota > Saccharimonadia > Saccharimonadales > UBA10212 > CAYTYX01. The sequence continues at coordinate 18,367 of CAYTYX010000004.1, read as the reverse complement.
CGGTTTTTCCATAATTCCCAAAAACTGGCGAGCGTAGGCGCTTAAACTCTCGACATAGCGGCGCTGGCCCTCGGCATAAATTGTGTCAAACGCCAAGGACGACTTACCGGAGCCTGACAAGCCGGTAATCACCACTAGTTTGTCGCGCGGGATATCCAGGGAGATATCTTTGAGGTTATGCTCACGCGCGCCTTTTACACTAATATAATCACTCATAAATCCGAGTGATTATACACGTTTTTGCTGATTTTTTCTAGACCCCGACCCTAGTCTTCCGGTTCTTCTTCTCTTTCTTCTTCCTCTTCTTCGGACTCCTCAGGTTCTATTGCTGTCCGCGGATTTGATTCGGTCTGACCAATCACCCGCTCCGCCGCTTGCCGCTCCTCATCAAATTCTCTACCAGCTTCTCTTTCTAGATGACTGGCCATGTCGTCGTTATGGTCAGATAATCTTTTTCCAAACTCACTTCCGATATCTTTATTGGTATCTCTGATTTCAGCTGCTCGGCTGCGGTATTTGTGGCCGGCATGAGCCATAACCTCAGCACGTTTTTCGTCCTTTTCCCAATGCTCGCTACGCCAGGCGGCTGTAGCTGGGTCGTTGTCGCCTTCGGGCCCCACGATCGGTCTAAATCCCTTTTGGCGCCCTCTCGCTTGTTCTTCCAATATTTTTGCCACTTGCTCGTGAGCGCTCGCCGGTCCTTCTTCGCCTATCTCTCTGTGTCTATTAGCCGCACCTCTGTGTTTTTCAGCCCAAGCTTTTTCAAACGCTGCCGTGACGTTCTTCTCAGCACCCGGCCAGTTTTTAGCTTGCCATTCTTCGCGACTAATGCCAGGTTCTGGCATCACACTTCCGGGTTCTGAAGATTTTTCTTTTGGCATTTTTATTTTCCTAAATTACTGCTTTAAGTATTGCAAAATGGCATCAAAATGCAAGCGCTTATAAAACTATTTGCTTTTCATAAATAAAGTTGTATAATTAAGCTAAAGCTTACGAGAGGCGTAAGAGATGCTATACCGCTTACTGCTGCTGGGGCAAATCCCTGGCACAAATATAGATTTTAATTTTTACGAAATAATGGCTGTATATCTATTCGGCCTTGTTTGGCTGTACCTGCACCGCAATCATCCAACTTGGCGAACAAAGTTCGTGCGTTTTATTAAAGAAAATGTCCGCTTGCTTACGCACCAATTGCAGTCTATTCGACTGGAATTACCGATTGGCCGTAAAGGCTAAGTTCTTCTAGCAAATATCTTTGTTGATTATTAAGACTAGGTTCGGCTTTGAGCTGGGCTAAGCGGTTAAAGATTTTGTTTGCCCGGCTTTGCTCGCCACCTAGCGACAATTTACGCGTGCAAAAATTTTCCCAAGCCGCCTGCTCTTCGGCACTCAAGCTTCTTGGATAATTACGAGCTTTATAAAGTGGCAGTAGGACTTTGAGCCGCTCATCGTTAAAATCGCTGATAAATTCGGTTAGTTCTTCTGGCTGGGCAGCTCGGACAGCTCGCATTTTGATGCGGTCAGCATCAGCAATAAAGCCGTCGTAAAGCTGAGAGTCAACCGTTAGTTCATTAATCTTGGCGGTAGGTTTAGCTTCTGGATATAATTTTCGCCAAGCCTCAATTAATTTGGCGCCAAAGCCTTTGGCGCCAGAGAGTTTTTTAAAATTCGCTTCTACCTCGTCCATATTTAGTTGCAATCGCCCACGGCTAGGCTCGTCCAAGACTGACAGCGGCGCCACGGCCGGGCATTTATTGAAGGCCAGTTCCTTAAGCGGAAAACGTGGCGGGCGCTCGGCATCCGTCTTCCACGGCTTATAGCGCCAGAGTTCGGCCAGCTCGTCAGCCGAGAGTTTTAAGAACGGCGTTGGGTCGATTCGCAAATCATACACAAATACGCCTGATTTTTTTGGGTGGTCGTCCACAACTGTTGCAATTGTAGTGTGAAGCGTTTCTTTAGGATATTTACCGCTAGTGTAAACAAATGGCGAGCCGGCTTTTATAAACGGCTCGAGCTTCTTTTTGTCGCGCAGGTTCAATAAGTAATCGAATAATTTGGGTTGTTTATCGCGCAACAGTCGAGTTAAATCGATTAGCACCTTGACGTCGCTTAAGGCATCGTGCGCATCTGCGTGCTTAAGCTTGTTAATTTTGGCTAGTATTTCCAGCCGGTTGTCGGCATCTTTTTGTGGCCAAACTATTCCATCGGGCCGTAGCGCCCGCGTCATCCGGACCACATCTAATAAATCCCAGCGGCCGGCACCCTCTTTCCATTGCCATTCGTAAGCATCGTAGAAATTGCGCCATAGGCCAAAGCGTATAAATTCATCGTCAAAGCGAATATTATTAAAGCCGACAAATATTGTGTCGGCGGTGGCAATTTGTTGGTTAAAAAGCTTAAAGAATTCGGCTTCGGTTATACCGTCTTCAATGGTTTTTTGCGGCGTTATGCCGTGGGTTAAAATGGCGTCCGGGTCGGGCAAAACATCCGGAGTTAGTTTGATGATGAAATTATCTGGGCCGCCAATTGGTTGTAAGTTCTTGTCGGTTCGCTGGCCGCCAAACTGCATAACCCGCGCTTCACGCGGGTTTACGCCGCTAGTTTCGGTATCGTAAAAATAATAAGTCATAAATTTTAGTACTGCACTCGGCCAATTTCGGGTTGGCCGATAATAACCGCCTGGCCGGCCTGCGCACCCTGCTTCTCCAACTCGCGGGCAATGCCCATCCTGCGCAAGATATCACGCAGGCGCTGCTCACCATCAGTGTCGCCAAAGCGCGTTCTTAGGGCAAATTTCTCGATTTTTTGCCCGGTCACAATAAAGCCGTCTTCGGATTCGGTTATTTGCCAGACCTCCGGATCCGCCGAAAGAGTAATTACTGGCAGCGGCGCTGGTTTGGCAGCCTCGCGGCGGCGAGCTTGCTCAACCTTTTTGAGGGTTGCCCGCAGCAGTTCTTTTAGACCGACCTTGGCTTGGGCCGAGATAGCCAGCACCGGCGTTCCGCGCGGTACCAGTTTTTTTAGACCCGAGAGTTTTTGTTCTAAAGCTTTAGCATCAAAACCTTCGGTTTTGGTCAGCGCCACAATTTGAGGTTTTTTGGATAAATCTGCCCGGTAAGCCGCTAGTTCATTAATGATGGTCTTATAAGCAGCGGCAATATCTTCGCAATAAATATCAATCAGGTGGATTAAAACTTTGGTGCGTTCGGTATGGCGCAGGAACTCATCGCCCAAGCCTTTGCCTTGGCTGGCGCCTTCGATTAACCCGGGGATATCGGCAAATAGTAAGCTGTTTTCACCGTCGATATCTACTACACCCAAGTTTGGCCGCAGCGTTGTGAATGGGTAATCGGCAATTTCGGGGCGAGCATGACTGATAACACTAAGCAATGTGGACTTGCCTGCATTGGGCAAACCGACAATGCCAACATCGGCAATCATTTTAAGCTCTAGGCTTACTTCCAGTTTTTCGCCCGGTTCACCGCGCTCAGAAATACGCGGCGCTTGGCGAACTGAGCTGGTAAAGTGAGCATTGCCAAAGCCGCCTTTGCCGCCGTGGGCGGCTACTACTTGCTCGTCTACCGCTGCCAAATCCGCCACAACCTCGCCTGATTCATTTGAAATGACTGTGCCAACCGGCAACGCGACTTCTAGGCTTTCGCCGCGCTTGCCGTGCATTCTACGCTTGCCGCCGGCCTCGCCATTTTTGGCTTTCAGTAGTTTGTTATGCCGGAAATCGGCAAGCGTATTTTGGTTGTTACTGGCAATAAAAATAATATCGCCGCCATCGCCGCCATCGCCGCCATCGGGACCGCCCTTGCTTATATAGCGCTCGTGGCGAAAGCTCATTTTGCCATCGCCGCCACTGCCGGCTTCTAAAATTACTTTTACGGAATCAACAAACATACTACAAAGTGTCGCACCAGATTGGCCTGCTGTCCAGCAAAGCTGAACACTCCGCCATCTTTTTGGCGCATCGCTGCGTCATAAATTTCGCTGCTCGCTCGCAGTATTACCGATACAGCTCGCTGCGCTGCTAATTGTCTTCCTTGCGCTGCATCCAACTGCGACACTTTGTCATAATTAACGGTGGATGTAGTGCTCAAAAGAGGAGACAGAAACCCAGCCGCTATAACCCACCACGCCAAAGCCAGCCAAGCCGTTCATATCCGAATATTTAATCTGTGAGCCGTCGGCCGAAACTGCCTCCACAATACCAACGTGCCCGAGGTAACTCATACCATCAGTTTGAGCAATGGCGCCGACTCGCGGCGTGACACTAACTATCCAGCCAGGTGTAAGCCGAGCATAATCGTCCCAAGTGTTGGCATTGCCCCAGTTGGTTGGCATAGAAATCCTGGATGCCACATACCAGGTACAGAAACCGTAGTCGTAGCCATTAAAACCATAGTTTGGACTATAGCTACCAAAGCCAGAGAAGGCCGAGAAGGTAGCAGTGGGCACACCGGCGTTAGGTATCCAAACGCGTTCGCCGGCAAAGACGCCATTTTCGGCATCATTGACCGATATAAATAGGCTTTTATCGGCGCCGTAAGTATTGACTATGCTACCAACGGTATCGCCGGATTTAACTTTATAAACCAGACCGGCAGCCGGTGGAATCGCCAAGGTTGTGCCGGGCGAGACAAAATCACCGGCGAGGTTATTAGAACCTGTTACGCTACCGGCAGTCAGGTGAAATTTATCGGCGATACTGCTGATTGTGTCGCCTTTGCGGACTATATAGAAAATAATCTGGTAGCGGGATTTCTGGCTAGTTGTAACTATTTGCGGACTAGCTAATATAGTTGAATCATTTGGCACGCTCGCCAGCAGTAGAGCTTCCGAATCGGCTGTGTTACGAATTGGTGTTACTTCTGGCAAATGGGCTTGCTCGGCGGCTTGCAATGCAATTTGGGCAGAAGACAACTGATCAAGCGGCGTTAGTGTTGAGTTGGTGGTAGCCACTGCACTGCTACTCAAGCTATTGCGGACAGTCTGGCTGGTAGACCGATTGATGCTCAAAAATACAGCAACTATTGCCAGTAGCGCCAGGTTGCCCACCACCATAGCCGAAAGCCTGACTCGCCGGCGAGCCTGCTTATCCAAGCCACTCAGTGGCGAACCAGGTGTACTGCCAAGGTTGCCAGCTACGGTTCTAATATCCGAAAAAGATTTTCTAATACTCATCTAAATAATGCCGCCTGTGCTTGGGTCGGGACGGCGGTAGCCCGGAGCGCCTGCAGCTGTTCCGTTCGTTAGCGCTCTATCCATATTATAACATCTGTTAGGCGGTATTACTGGCAGGACTTAATGCAGTACTTCTGAACCAAGGCTTCGTGCTGAGCTTCGGTGTGCGAAAAATAGGTTATGCCGTTATCACCGGTGACAAAATATAAATATGAGGTACTGGCTGGGTTAGCTACTGCCTCGAGGCTGGTAGAAGTTACGGTGCCAATCGGCCCAGGCGGTAAGCCCCCAACCACACGTGTGTTATAGGGCGAGTTTATCCCGGGGTCAAACGGCACACCGGCCAAGATAGAGGCATATCGAGCAGTCACATCCGAGCCTAGCGACATATCAATATGTAAACGGCTAAGAAAAACTTGGGCAATTTTAGGACTATCGGCTGGATCGCCACTTTCTTGCTCAACAATTGAAGCCAACGTGACTCCTTGATAGATGCTTAGGCCTTGTTTCTTAAAGCCAGCCACAATAGACGGCGTTAAATGATTTGCCATTTCAGTGAGTGATTTATTTATGAGCACCGAAGCCGGTGTACCAATATTTTTCTGGTATGAATCTGGGTATAAAAAGCCTTCTAGTGAGCGGCCGGCGGGTATGTCGGCCATGAGGGAATTGCTAGAATAATTTTTCCTTTGTAGTGCTGCGGCGGCTTTATCTTTTGAGTAGCCAGCCCTGATGAGAGTCTGCTGGATTTGGGTTAAACGCGTGCCAGGCAAAATAGTTACCAGATTTTTGACGATATCGCCGCTGGCAACCATCTTAGCGATGGTCTGGGTAGACATAGAGGGGCTTAGGTTATACGTCCCCGCCTCAAGCTGGCTACGCAGCTCATTAATCCGAACATATTCTTCAAAGGCACTCGAGCTTCTTATCAGCCCGGCGGACTGGAGATTTATTGCGATTTGGTGAGAGGTCTCGCCCGATTCAACAGTAAAATACTGAGTTGTAGTAGACGAAGATACCGGTTCCAAACTGCGCTCGTAACTGCTGCGCAATTGCCAAACGGCCGCCAGCGCCAGAACAATAACTACTGCCAAAGTAGTCCATAATTTCCAGCCACGGAGGCGGAATTTAGCCAGTTTGAAAGCTTTCATAGCACCAGCCTATCTGCCGGAGGTGTGTCTAAAAAGTCCTGTAAAATTACCGCGGCCGCCAGCGCATCAAGTTCGTCTTTACTGGCTGGCTTTTTGCCTGGCAGGCGGGCTAAAGCCTCGTGGGTTGTCAAAGCCTCATCTTGAAAGTAAAAAGGTAATTTTATGTCTTGGCCAAGCTTTTGGGCCCAAGCTCGAACCAGGGCAGTTTGGGCGGTTTCATCGCCATTTAGATTGCGCGGTAAACCAATTACTAATCCAGCCGGTTTATGTTCTCTTATTAGTTTCTTTAATTCCATTACGGCAGCTTGGCTTGGTAAAACCGCCAGTGGTTCGGCTAAGCGGGCGGCGGTAGAACCACGGGCCACACCTACCCTTTTTTCGCCTACATCAATCCCCAAAAACTCCTCGGCAACCATAGCTAATTACCGCTGGCCGCTTGGATAGTTACGATTATTTTGCCAGTGCTTCCGGGCACTTTAGAAACCCAAAATGGGCTAAGTTTTATAGTAACGCTTTTAACGCCCGGCCAGCTGGAGATGGTGGCTTGGATATCACCTTTTTTCTTGCCGGCGGCATCGCTCTTTACGGTATTGGCATCAATCGCCGGCACGGCATTCACGCTACCACTCACAGACAGCGCCGCATCCGTGGTAGAAATCTGGTTGGCAACGTCTACGGTTACTTGAGACAGAATGTCGGTAGTGTCGATAGTTTGTTTGGTCGTGTCGATTTGTTTTTTGGCGTAATCGGTGATTGCTTTAGTCAGGTCAGATTTTTTAAGCGCCAGTACCGAATAAGTGGTAGTAACTGTCACTGTGGCGTCAGTGGCTGGTTGGCCAACTGCTGGCGATGAAGACGCCGTGGGTTTGCTGACTTTGAGAGTCGACTCAATTAAATAGTAGCCAGCTGCGTCGAGTTTGGATTTGAACTGATCGGTTACATCCGACTTTTTGGGTTGGGTAGTGTCGTTAGAAATCGCGGTTAGCGCACCGTTAAGATCCTGCTGGCTAACAACCGTAACGACTTTGCTGGTACCGCCGGTCATAGCTGAGCCATTCATAATAAAGTTACCCGGTAGTGCATCGCTGGTATATGAAGTAGCGGCCTGGTTATAAGCCGTGCCCCCAGCCGTGGCTATAACATCCACCGTTACGGTTGGAGTTTGACAACTACCAATAAATACTGCTTGTGGGATCGTGTAGGCTTGGGTGGTCGCGTAGTTATTACCGCTGCCGGTGAAGATTGTGCCAGCAGCGACCGAATAACTCTTAGTGCTGTCTTGGCAGTTTCTTATAGAAATAGTACCGGTAGCTTTACTACCAATATCCTGACTACCGGTCGCGGTTATTTTTTGGGTGGCGGTTTGTTTATAGGTTTGGACCGATGATGGGATGATGTTACTGGTTTCATCCAGTTTTTTTGCACCACCAGTAGCTGATAGGTTCAAGTTGAGCGAAACAGGCGTGGCCTCGGTATTAATCGTGATGTGAGCTTTTGGCAAAACGGACGTAGCCAGGAATAAAAAGATTATTAGCGCTATAAACCCACCTCCGCCAAGGATTATCCATTTACGGAAACGGTCAAAGTTAGGCACTTTAATACCGGGGATTCTGGCCATCGCGCCGGCAGCTAAGCTTCCGGCTTTAACGGCCCGAGAAGTTGGTTCGGCTTCGGCTGGTTCTTCGTCGCCTAGTTCTACTACTTCGGGCTCTTTGCGCTCGTGGGCTTCGGCTAGCGCCCCAACCGACGCATTTGGTTTAGAGCGTAACTCTTCTTTTTTAATCGCTTGGGCTGATTTTTGGATCGGCACCTTTGAAGTCGTGTAGGGTTGTTCGCTGGTTGGCGCCTCGGTTGCCGCTTCGGTTTGCACCGCTACAGCCGGGGCCGACGGTATTTCCGGCGCGCTTTGCAAATTCTTAGATACTGGCAAGCCGACTGCGCCGGCCAGCGGCAACAGGGCATCTTCGCTAGTTATTAACACCACTTTTTTACCGGACGACTCAGCGTTGGCTTTTAGCAAGCGCATATTGACGGTGCTTTGCAAAACTGTCGAGCGTTTAGGCAAAACCAAGGCAACAATCGACTTGGCGGCATCTTCGACCTTACCAATAATCGTACTTATGTCGTCTTCGACATCTACGTAAACGGTAGTTTTGGCTGTGTCATCTGTCATAGTTATACTCTTAACATTTTATTAATTTTATCCTTCATTGAAACCGGCTGGTTGCCTCCGCCGGTGTTGAGTGTGTCCATACCAACCCGCAACAGTCCCATCGCCGTTACTAAGGTATGGTCGGTTATTTGACCGGTGGCATCAGTAATGCCAACAACTTCGTCTGGGCTGATATGTTGAATGATTGGTTTACGGGTAAAGGCCAGCTCACGGTACCAATCGCTCTCTTGCAGTTTATCAACTAACATCCGCAGACTGGAGCCGCCGCCACAAAGCAAAATCCGGTGCGGCAAATGGTCCAAACCGGCAAATTCGCCTAGCGCCAAGCCGACGCCACTTACCCAAACATCCAGAGTTTTATCTAGTGCTTTTTCGATTTTAGGTAGCTGCGCCTTTGGCAGTTTGTCGCCGGATAGGCTAAGTTTAATACTTTCGGCATGTGCAAAATCCGTATCTAATTCTCTGGCTATCGAACGAGTAAAAGCGCGGCCGCCGATACCAAACATCTTGGTACCTTCTACGCCACCTTCATTAACAACAGCAATGTCAGTGGTGCCACCGCCCACGTCCATCAAAACCGCACTCATTGCGGCATTTGGGTCATCGCCAATCACACTGCGGGCCACCGCAAACGGCTCGGCGGCAATTGCCAGTAGTTCCAGATCCAGCTCGTTGGCAGTTCGCTCCAACGCACCAATATGAATCATCGGCGCAAAGGCCGTGTAAAGTTCTACTAACACATCTTTGCCTTGAAAGCCCACCGGATTGATCACTTTATAGCCATCTATGTCGATGCTGACCAGCGCGCTATTGACCAACCGCACGTCTACGTCTTTGCCGCCTAGCTCCCAGGCCAGGTTTTGGCGGGCGCGGGTTTCGGCCCGCTGTTGAACAATCTCAATAATGCGGCGCACTTCGGCAACATCAAGTTCTTTAGTGGCGTCTTTGCGAGTAAACCTAACAGTGGTAGTGGTGCCTTTTACCAGCTCACCGGCTATGCCAAGGATGGCCGTACGAGCACTCACGCCGGCCTGTTGCTCGGCCTGAGTTAGGGCTTGGTCGCAGTTATTGACCACCGCGGCAATGTCGGTAATCGCGCCGGCTTGCATATCATTTAGTCCTTGGTGAACTCGGCCCACGCCGATTACCTCGACATTATTGCCAACTACCCGGCCAACCAGCGCTTTGACAAATTCGGTACCGATATCTAGCGCCACCAGATACTGCTCTAGGGGAGCAGTTGAGGTTTGTTTGCTGGTTCGGGGTAGTTTGTTGGCCGCTGATTTAAGCTTATCGAGCACAGGCATAATCAGATAAATTATAGCATTTTTAGCCGACTGGTTCTTGGCATAAGCATAAAAAGTATTGACATATTTGACAAAGAACGCTAATATATTTTAATCAATCTTTTGGAGGTTGGTAGAACCTTATTTTTTGGAAGTTGCATTTGTCGATGGCAAATGGCAGATATATAAATATTGTCTGTCGCTTGTCATCGACAAAGAGGAGGTGAGTACGACCTAGTACGGCCCAATCGGGTGACGAGTGTCGACATCAAGGCGAGTGAGCCGTCATAGGCCGCCCGTCTTTTCTGGCAAAGCTGGTAAAAGCTACAGAAGCTATATTGAGACTTATTGAAAAGATAAAACTCCAATAGCTAAACGGGCGGCGAGAAAGCCTCGAAGTTCCGCCCAAAAAGTCCAGCAAAAGCTCGCAAGTGTCGTTGCCAATCCGCGAAAGGAACAGGAGTGCGAAAGCACGTTTGGGAGCAGCGGTAGTCGCTGAGGTCGCTGACTTCGAGAAAGCACCAAGGCAGCAATGCCTACTCGGCAAGGTGCCGATGACAAGGCGCCGTACGGAACTCCTGATTGCGTGCATCGAAACAGAGCAAGTCCCTCCAAAAACCGGCAGCTGGAAGGTAGGCTGAACAACGCCTAGGCTTCCCCTCCGGAAAATGCAACTACCCGCGCGGCTTCAGATCCCGCGCCACCTCCCCAGCTCAGTACTGGGGTACAACTCGGCGAGAGCGGGGGCGAACAGCCCCCGCCCGCCGATCACAATTTCTTTTTGAGGTGACCCATTTGGGTCTTTTTTATTGCAAAACGGCTTTGATGCGGCGAACGCCAGCAGAACTGGATTCTTCTTTAACAATTTTGAACTTTTTGCCACCTTCACCAATTTGGCCGGTGTGTTCAACATGCGGGCCACCGCAAATTTCTTTGCTAAAGTCACCGATTGTATAGACTTTTACTTTGTCGCCGTATTTGTCGCCAAAAGCGCCACTGGCCTCTTTAAGCGCTTGCTCGGTTGGCATTTCTTCCAAAGTGACTGGCAAATCCTCGGCAATTTTTTGATTGACGATTTTTTCTACCTCGGCAATTTGCTCGGGTGTCACCTTTTCTGGATTGCTAAAGTCAAAGCGAATGCGTTCCGGTGTGATGTTGCTGCCGCGCTGGACGACGTGTTTGCCCAAAATATTTTTGAGAGCTTGGTACATCAAATGCGTAGCAGTATGGAGTTTAGTGGTTTCTTCTGAACTATCCGCCAGGCCGCCCTTGAACATTCCTTGGCTGGCTGTTTGACTTTTTTGGCGTTGTTCTCGCATTAACTTCTCAAATTGAACATCTGCATCATTAGCGATTACAATACCTTGCTTGAGTGCCTCTTCTTTCGAAAGCTCAACCGGGAATCCAAAGGTATCGTATAGCTTGAAGATCATTTGCCCAGACAGCCTTCTTTCAACATCATGCCTAAATTTATCTTCATCACCCAAAGTAGATGTCTGTACAATTTTTTCAAACACACGCAAACCATGACGCAAAGTTTGGCGGAATAGCTTTTCCTCACGGTCAAAAATTTCCAGCACTGCTTTTTCATGTTCGCTAACTTTTGGAAAGTCGGGTTTATAAATTTCGATGATTATCGGCGCGATTTTTTCGCACAAATCTTGCTCAATTCCTAAATCGAACGCGTAGCGGATGGCGCGACGCAGCAGTCGGCGTAGTACGTAGCCTTGTTGTTTATTGCTTGGCACAACACCATCTACTGCCAGCCAAACCGCGGCGCGCATGTGGTCGGCAATCACGCGCATGCTTTCTTTGTTATCGTTATAATTCTTGTCGGAAATAATTTCGAGTTCGTCTAGAATCGGCAGAATCAAACTGATTTTAAACATATCCGGGTCATTATTAACGGCCGCGGCAATACGCTCCAACCCGCCGCCAAAATCTACGTTCGGTTTAGGTAGTGGTTCGAACTTGTCGCCAACTTTTTTATAAGTCATAAAGACGGAGTTGCCGATTTCTGTAAATCGGCCACAGCCGCAGGCTGGGTGGCAATATTCGCCGTATTTTTTGTTGTGTTCGACTTGGGTAAATTCATAATATACTTCGCTGTCCGGACCGCCCGGTTCACCCTCGCGCATATTGGCCGGCGCACCTTCGCGACTCCACCAGTTGTGCTCAGCTCCATAAAAAACGATTCGCTCATCGGGTACACCAAGCTCGCGCCAAATCTTAGCTGATTCCTCGTCTTTTGGCACGCCGGTTTTGGTATCGCCCTCAAAACAGCTCACCCAAAGTTTTTGTGGGTCGAGTTTGAGTTCTTTGGTTAGAAATTCCCAGAACCATTCGAGCTGCTCTTTTTTAAAATAATCGCCAAGGCTCCAGTTACCCAGCATCTCAAAAAAAGTGGTGTGGCGGTTGTCGCCAACTTGGTCCATATCCTCGGCGCGGAAGCAGGTTTGGCTGTCTACTAACTTATCGCCATCGGGATGTTTTTGGCCTAGTAAATATGGCACTAGCGGCTGCATGCCGCTGCCGGTAAAGAGCGTGGTTGGGTCATCTTGCGGCACTAAAAGCGCTCGGGGGATAACTTTATGCCCGCGTGCCTTAAAAAACTCTAGATATTTTTGCCTGATTTCTTGCGCTGTCATTGGCCTAATTGTAACAGAGGTAGATTAGTATTTAAACCACAATGCCGCCGCCTAGGCATTCGTCGCCGGAATAAAAAACAGCGGATTGGCCGGGGGTTAGAGCGCGAACCTCTTCGTCAAGTTCGGCCAGCCATCCGTCTTTATTTTTAGTAAGTGTTTTGACGGGTATAAGTTTGGCTAAGTGGCGAATGCGGACTTCGAGTTTTTGGCTCGGCCTTGGCTCACCATCGATCCAGTGGGCGGATGTAAATTTGATTTGATTACTCCACAGCTTTTCATCTTGCACATCGGTGGTTACGTAAACTTCGTTCTTTTTCATATTTTTGCCAGTGACGTAATAAGGGAGGCCGCCGCCAACTTCTAGACCGTGACGTTGGCCAATCGTATAAAAAATCGCGCCGTCGTGTTGGCCAACCACCTCGCCGGCTTGACTTATGATATCGCCCGATTTTTTATCGATATACTGTTGCAGAAATTCCTTGATACCGACCTTGCCAATAAAACATATGCCCATGCTTTCTTTTTTATCGGCCGTCACTAGGTTATGTTTAGCTGCTAGCTCTCTAACTTGTGGTTTGGTTAAATCACCAAGTGGGAAAATAGTCTTTTGAAGGGCCTCTTTTGTTACCCGGTATAAAAAATAGGTTTGGTCTTTGGCTGGGTCTTTGGCTTTAAATAGCTGGCCATCCTTGATTTTGGCATAGTGGCCCGTGGCAACAAAATCCGCCCCATCGGCCAAAGCTGTATCTAAAAATAATTTAAACTTAATTTCCTGGTTGCACATAATATCCGGGTTGGGCGTTATGCCAGCTCGGAAGCCATCCAGCATATACTCGACCACTTTGTCGCGGTACTGCTTTTCGAAATCGTAAACTTTAAAATCTATACCAAGTTGCACAGCCACACGCTTAGCGTCTCGAAAATCATCTTTCCACGGACATGGGAAGCCGGGCAAATCCTGGCTCCAATTTTTCATATATACACCAGTAACATCGTAGCCCTGCTCTTTCAAAAGAGCCGCAGCCACGGAGCTGTCCACCCCGCCAGAAAGTCCGACAAAAACTTTCTTCATCCGTTATATTCTTTAAGCTTTTCTTCCATCGATGGTTGGCCAATCTTGGCTCGACGTTCATCAACGTTATCCTCATCCTCAATTGGCTGGGGGACCCACTTACCATCACTGCTTTGGATAAAATGTGTACCGTAGTACTGTGGCAATCCATCACCTAGACGTATGCGATCTATGGTTCTGGCTAAGTTAAAAGCTTCGACCTCGTTTGGATTTTGCTGCATTAATTTTAGGCACTCTTTCAAAAAATCTTTATCTGGAGTGTGCTGGGCAATATACCAAGCTTCCAAGGCGACATCTTTGCCTACTATACTTATTTTTGGCCAGCCGTATTCGGCAATAAGCTTCTTTAGGAAAACTGTGTTGTCGGCATCTACTTTACGAACCCGGTCTCTTAGGCCTTCATTTTCAAAATCTTTTTCCCACGCCAACCTAGCAGACTGATCCATTTGCCCTCGTCGTGTTAGTTCATTTATAAGTTCTTTTGGGATTTTCATTGATTTAATTAACGAGTTTCTTGAGGATAGCTATGGTTTTGGTAATGTCGGCGGCTGATGTTTGGCGACCAAAACTGAAGCGCAGAGTTGAGCGGGCGGCTGCATCGCTTAGGCCAATAGCCTTTAAAACATGCGAAGGCTCATCGCTACTGGCGCTGCATGCGCTGCCTACGGCTACTTGGATTCCAGCCTCATCCAACTCCATCATCAGTCGCTCATTATCTGTTCCCGGAAAAGTCACGCTTATTAGGTGCGGGGATTGATGTTTTTTAGAGAAATTGATTTTAGCAGCCGGGATGGACTTTTCTAGCTCACTCGTAAATGCAGCCCTAAGTTGCTCGAGTCTTTTATATTCTTTTGCATGGCCCTTTTGCGCCAGATCTAGCGCATTAGATAATCCGATTGCACCAGCTACGTTTTCGGTGCCACTACGCAAATTTCCTTCTTGCCCGCCGCCAACAATTATTGACTTAATCTGTACTTCGCTACCCACAAACAACGCTCCGCTTTGTTTTGGGCCATAGATTTTGCCGCCATTGAGGCTCATTAAATCTACACCCAGCCGACGGGTATGAAGGTCAAATAAATTGCCGGCTTGGGCGGCATCGGTGTGAAGATAAAGCGGCATTTCATTCGAGGATTTAGCTCTTTCGCCACGGACTTCTTTTATTAGAACCGAGATTTCTTTGATTGGTTGAGTGGTGCCGAGTTCGTTATTGACCATCATCACACTCACCAAAACCGTTTTTGGAGAAATAAGTTTTTTTAGCTGGGCAACGTCTACTACACCGTCTTTAGTAACTGGGATGATTTTACAATTAAAAAGCTGAGCTGGTGCCAGGACCGATTCGTGCTCGATGGCGCTAACTAGCACTTCGCCGCTAGGGAACTGACGCATTACGCCTTGTATGGCTAAGTTGTTAGCCTCGGTAGCACCAGCTGTAAAGAAAATTTCAAACGGGCGATCACCCAACCACATCGCAATCTTGGCGCGCGCCTGATTTAGGTGCTTTTTTACTTTTATGCCACTTAAATAAGTGGCTGAAGGATTATAAAAATCCTCAGAAAAATACGGCTGCATCGCCACCAGTACCTCTGGATCAAGCGGTGTAGCAGCTGCGTAGTCTAAGTAAATCGATTTCATAATCCAAATAATTTAGTGGCATTTGTGGTTGTGGCGGCGGCTAGTTCGGCGAGTGATTCCTCGCGCAGTTTTGCTAAAAACTCGGCTGTAACCCGTGTATGCTTGGGCTCACAAAGTTCGTCACGATTTGGCGCCGGCGTTAAAAACGGCGCATCGGTTTCCAGAAGTAATCTATTTAGCGGTACGGCTTTGGCGGCCGCCAGCTGGGTTTCGTCGCGGCTAAAAGTCATAATGCCGTTTAAGCCCACGTAAAAACCGCGTGATAAAATTTGCTCCAGCTGTTTTGGACCGGCGCTAAAACTGTGAATTACACCAGCGGCAACTTTATAATCAGCCAAAATCCGCCAAAAGTCGGCCCAGGCGTCACGGACGTGGAAAATAAACGGCAAGCCAGATTTAACCCCAACTTCAATTTGAGCTCGCAGAGCTTGCTCCTGCTTGGCCTCGGCGCTGACAGTGCGGTAAAAATCCAGGCCGACTTCACCAATTGCTACTACTCGCGGCTTGGCCAAGAGTTCTTTAAGTTTTTTAGGGGCGTTGGGGTCGGCCAAAAAAGCCGTTGCCTCGTGCGGGTGCACGCCGGCCGAAGCCCAGACGTCTTTTTTATTCTTTGCTAAATCGGCAGCTACCGCTGAATCAGCCAAATTGGTGCCTACGCAAATTATTTTTTTGACGCCAGCGCGTGAAGCCGCGGCTAAAATTTCGTCCTCGCGAGATTTAAAAGCATCAAACTGCAAGTGACAGTGAGTGTCAACAAATTCCATAACTATTTCCTTTTAGATTTTTCGGCCTTTGGAAAAAGTGAGCCGGGCAACGGCTTAAGCGTGCCGGTGTTAAAGGCTTGATGGATGGCAGCCGCCGTAGCCGGCAAAAACGGTGATAGCATCGCGGCAATCTCAATCAAGTTTGTAGCCATATAGGCCAGTACTTCCTGCAAGTGTGAAGGGTCGTTGACTTTGGCCATTTGCCACGGCTTGGTCTCATCGATGTACTGATTGAGGCCTTTGACTTGTTCCCAAATTTCTTCCAGTGCGCGATCAAACCGGCAAGCCGCAATGGCTTCGTGGTACTGCTGGACATCGTGCTCGGGCTCGGGCATATCGCCTATTAGTCCATTTTGATATTTGGTAATCATTGCCGCCACCCGGCTGACGGCGTTGCCTAGTTGGTCGGCGAGCTCGTCGTTATAGGCTGCGTCTAGTCGCTCCCAGGTAAAGTCGCCGTCGTCGTAGCTGGGGATATGGCGTAGGAAAAAGTAGCGAAAGGTTTCGGGGCCGTAGCGCTTAATCACCTCATCGGGCGAGACCACATTGCCTAGCGTTTTACTCATCTTACCTTTTTCGATAGTTACGTAGCCGTGAACATACAGGCTTTTGGGTAGTGGCAGGCCAAGGCCCATTAAAATACCCGGCCAAATGGCAGCGTGAAAACGCAAGACGCCTTTGCCAATTACCTGCACATCGGCCGGCCAGAATTTTTTAAAGTCGGCGTGCTCCGGGTAGCCCAGCACTGTGATGTAATTAAGCAGCGCCTCAAACCAAACATACATTGTGTGGTCTGGGTCGCCCGGCACCGGAATTCCCCAGGGGATTTTTTTGCTAGGACGACTAATACTAACGTCTTCTAGCCCGGACTTAATCAAACCTAGGATTTCGTTTTTGCGCGTAGCTGGAACAACCCTAAATTCATCTGATTCAATGGCGGCTTTGATTTTGGGCGCAAAAGCGCTGAGTTTAAAAAAGTAGTTTTCTTCTTGAAGTTTTTCGTATGGCCGATTGTGGTCCGGACAAACGCCGTTATTGGCTTTGACGACTTGCTCGGGCACAAACTCTTCGTCGCCGGTACAATACCAGCCAACGTAGGGCGCTTTATAAATGTAGGGCGCTAGTTTTTTCCAAATTGCCTGGGAACGCTTGGCGTGGTTTGGGTCAGATGTACGGATAAAGCGATCGTTGGTAGCCTCTAAACTTTTTAGAAGTTCTTCAAACTTTTTAGCCATCTGGTCCACAAAGGCTTGTGGCTCCATCTTCTTTTCGGCGGCTTTTTCGGCGTTTTTACCACCGTGCTCGTCGGTACCGTAACTAAACAGTACATCAGCGCCTTGCTGCCGCCAGTATCGCGCTAACACATCAGCCATCACGATTTCCATGGCGTGGCCAAGGTGCGGCTCGCCGTTGACATACGGAATCGCGGAGGTTACATAAAACTTACTCATCTTCTTAATTGTAACTTAAAACAGCGATGGCTGCTCGGGCTGGACGGTCAGTTGAATTTTTATACTAAGGGCTGTGGCCAGGCGCTCGATGTACTCTTGTTGATAGACGTGTATTTTATCCATTGCTTCGTCGAGCCTGATCCACTGAGCCTTATCCACTTCCGGAATTTCGATTTGCTTGCCACTTTTAGGCGGCCATTCAAGCTTGGTTAAGTTGCTTTTGATATTTTTTGAGTCAAGATCGCCTTCGATCGCCCAAGCCTTAACAATCTTGCCATCGCTACGTCTGACTTCGCCAAGGTCAATTAAGTCGCCGCTAGGAGCCGGCGAGCCGACCTCTTCAGCAAACTCACGTTTGGCCACTTCCAGTAAATCCTCTCCGTCTTTTTGCTCGCCTTTTGGAATGCCCCATTTATCTTTTTTGGCCCAAAATGGGCCGCCCGGATGAACCAAGAATACCTCGACACTGTCGCCCGCTCGCCTGTAAACTAAAATTCCGACGCTTTGCTTACCGACCATATTTATGCTTCCTCCACGAACGATAGTTTTGGCCACTTCTCGAGCCACTTTTTCTTTGCTGCTCTTTCTCTAACCCTTGCCATTCCCCCGAAAAATCCTGGAGTAGGCCTAAGCTTCATATTAATAAGGTCATCAATGCCATATGGCGAGATTAATTCCAATTTTCCTTCCGTAAGCTTCACCCCGATTGCAGTGGCAGTCTCAGGCCATCGAGAAATTGCATCCTCGGCAGATTTGTATGGGGGCTGATGGTTCCATTTGTGTGCGTATACTTCATTAACGATTTCCCAGTTAATGCCGGTCTGCTTTTTTAGTTTTTTTGATAACCGTTCGTCGGCTGCTTGGTCGTTACCGTTTAGGTCGAAATAAACTAAATCGATATCGGCCGTATCAACTCCTTCTCTTATGTAACCATGCAGGTAGTCCCAGACCTTATTTCTTACGAAACCGGAGCCTACTATCCAACCCGGCAAGT
>CAYTYX010000003.1:0-33179 GCA_964442325.1 uncultured Candidatus Saccharibacteria bacterium | reverse complement strand
CAGATATGGGCTATAATCGTTTGGAATTTGCACACGCCCAATTTGACCAGTTAGTTTACTGGCGCGAAGGCCAAGTGGTCGGGCGGCGCTTACTGGTTTTACAAAAGATTTAAGAAAGATTATTTAGATGTCACACGTCAAAGCTGGCGGTACCAGCAAAAACATTCACGACAGCCCGGGCCAACGGCTCGGTATTAAGCTGTCTGGCGGCCAAGCGGTCAAGACCGGCCAGATTATCGTGCGCCAAATTGGCCAGACCAAACGCGCTGGTAGTGGCACGTTTTTAGCCAAAGATTTTACGATTCACGCTGCCCACGATGGCATCGTTAAGTTTAATAAGCGCCGGGTTAAGTTATTCTCTGGCAAATCTGTTTCTCGCACCGAAGTTATCGTCGAATAAGTTAGAGTTTAGCCTGTAAAAGCTGAGTAGCTTTGGCTTTTTGCGGGTCTGCCGCGGCCTGGGCTTGAGCGGCCGAAATCGGTACAACTGTGTCGGGTTTTATGCCTTTATGATTTATGTTGATGCCAGCCGGCGTATACCAGAGCGCGATTGTTACTTTTAGTTCACTACCGTCGTTCAAAGTTTCTAGCTGTTGCACGCTGCCCTTACCAAAGCTGGTGGTACCTAAAGTTGTGGCGTCGTGATTATCGGTCAGAGCCGCGGCGGTAATTTCAGAAGCGCTGGCGCTGCCGCCGTTGATTAATACGACAGTGGGCAGACCGTGTAAGACATCACCGCCTTCGGCGTAAAAAGTGCCGACGACCTGGCTGCCTCGGCGCTCTTGCACCACTTCATCGCCTTGTTTGAGCCATAAACTACTGACATCCACCGCGCCTTGTAAGTAGCCACCGGGGTTATCGCGCAGGTCTAAAATCACCGCTTTAACGCCAGCAGCCGCAAAGGCTTTAGCGGCTTTTTGAGCCTGAACGGCCGTATCGTTACTGAACTGAACTACCTGAATGTAGCCGACTTTACCGCTGATTTTATAGTTTACGTCCGGCAAAGAAATTTTTTGACGAGTAACCGAAACATTAAATTGCTTGTCGCCACGTAGAATTGTAAGCACCACTTTGGTGTTAGCCGGCCCGCGAATCAAATTGATAACGCTATTTAAGTCCATACCGGTAACCACTTTGCCGTCCACCCCTAAAATCACGTCTTTGGCCAGCAAGCCGGCTTTGGCTGCCGGGTAGCCAGATAGTGGGCTCATTATAATAATCTGGCTGCCGTTTTTACTTAGCTCGGCGCCAATCCCGTCGATTGAGTTACTTAGCTGGTCGTTAAAATCTTTGGCGGCGGTAGGGTCAAAATACTCTGTGTAGGGATCGCCGGTAGCATTAACCAGACCGGCCTTGGCGCCGTTGAGTAAAGTGGTGGTATCGAGCGTGCCGTTATAGTCGGTTTTGAGCAGTTTATAGACTTGATCGAGCGACGAGTAATCGAGGCTCTGCGTTACGCTCGCCGGTGCTGGTTTGTGCCAGCTCCAATCGCCTCGCCCCACTCGAAAGCCACCAGCAAAAACAAGTACCACTAACAATAGAGCCATTACTAACCTATAAAGTTGGCGTTTGTGTCTGCGCTCTAGTTTGCCCTCTTTTTGATACATCCGTGTCTAAAAGTATACCAGCTCGAAGGATTAGCGGTGTGGGAAGTGAATGAACTGGAAGCCCAAAGATTGGTAGCGAGACTGCGAGATTGTGCGCGGTGCGCCGTATTGGCCGGTGCCATTATAGTTGTAATCGCTGACTACCACCGAACCATCGCTGTTTACGTAATCGACGAACATCGCATGACCGTTGGCCGAAGCAAATACCCAGATAGCCACCTCTATGTCGCCTTGACGGGGCGTGCTAGTGACCGGAAAGCCGTAAGCCCTAGCATCGCCGGGCCATTGGTTGGCATTACCAACCCCACCCCAGTAAGGCATATAGCCACCGGCTGCAAAGACACGGAAGGCTGTGTAAGACACACACTCGCGGTTAAACATCCCCCAGTTATCACCGACTGAGTCTTTTGGTATCTGGCACCACTGGGCAGGATAGCTACCACCGCAGTTAGGACCACTGCCGACCGCGCCCAAGAATTGGGTGTTAGCCGCCGCCTGGCGGGCTTCAAGTGTGGCTATCTGGGAGTTATTGGCTTGGATCTGTCGGTTAAAGCTGGCTTGTTTAGACTCGTTATAGCCAAGCAAGCTGTCTTGTTCGCTGCGGGCGCTATCAAGAGTGGCCCTTTGGGCTTTTTGGTCGTTTAATAGACCAGTTAATTGGTCGTTCTGGGCTTTTAGCTGCTGCTTTAACGCCGTAATTTTATCTACCAATGCTTTAAGATTGCTTTCTACCGTTAGATGATATTGCTCCTGATTAACAAAATCACTCAAGTTATTGCTACTAAGTAGTACCTCTAGGGTGCTGGTTTGTCCTTCTAGATACATTGTCTTGATGGTCTCGCCCAACACTACTTTTTGGTGGTCTATCTGAGCCTGAACGTCTTTGATTTTCTGTTCAAGAGCTGTTTGCTTAGCCTGGTTAGACAGTATTAAGCCCTCTAGCGAATCAATCTTGCTTTGTAGTTTGTTGATGGCGTCTTGGTAGCTGCTGGCCTGAATTTGTAGATTATATAAAGAGTTTTCTTTGGTAGCGTTTTGGCTTTCTAGCAAGCGGATCTGTTGGTCAAACTGGTCTGCGTGCGCCACCAAGCCACCTGACATACCGGCAACAACTAAAACAAGTACCCCCAACCAACCAGCGCGGCTGTAACATACTTTTTTAAATTTTAGTTTTTGTTTTAGCATTAACAGTTTTATGATACCCACCCTTCTGCCATTTGGCAAGTGCTATAGGCGCTAAAAAAGAGGCTCTGACAAAACTCTCAAGGCCTCAATATTATTATAACATGTGCATGAGAAACCCCTTCGGGAGGTTTCTCATCGCGCCGAGCAAAAAAGCGTAGTTTTTTGCTCGGGCTGCTCTTCCCGATAAAATGACTGCCAAACAAAATAACGCAATTGTCTAGACAGATTTGAATTTGAGGTAGCGGCGCGTGGCAATAGTTGAGCTAATTGCCCCAATTAACATACCGGCAAAAATTTGACCAAATACAATCAGTAGTAAGTGGTTGGTAAATAAACCTTTGGCATAACCAATATCTACCAAATCTAGCGTGGCGGTAGTGAGGCTTGGACCAGCACTAACAAATAGCACCCAACACACTAGAGTCGATATAACCGCGGCAATGATGCCATAAATCATCGTCTCGACCACAAACGGACCGCGAATATACCAGGTGGTAGCACCCAGCAGCCGCATAATCGTTAGCTCTTCGCGACGGTTGAATATGGCCATTCGGATGGTGTTAAAGATTATCATCATCGATACCACCACAAATATGGCTATGCCAATCACGCCGGCCCGTTGAAAGAAGCGGGCCACGTGGGTAATTTTATCGACGGCTTGCTGACGGCTACCAGAGTAAGAAGTGGAACTGTACAGGGTCTGTATGGCTGGCTGGTCTAGAAAGATTTTGATTGATTGTAGCTGGTTTGTATCTTTAGGGTGAATCTCTAAATCTGCCGGCAGCGGGTTGTTGGTTTCGCTGATTGCCTCGAGCAAGTCCACGTTGTTGGCATTCTGGGCCCGGTAGGCCTCTAGTGCATCAGATTTAGAGGTGTAGTGGACCGACTGAGTGTTGGGCAAGGCTTGGAGCTGGCTGGTCAAGCTCTGTACCTGCGCGCTGGTGTCGCTATCGTTCAAATACACCACCACGTCGATTTTATTGGTTATATCTTTGACGCTGGTATTTAGCGTGGCGTTGGCGACAATTAGAAATAGCAATATTGTCAGCGTGACTGCCATCATGGCAATGGCGGCGACTGCCAGCCAGGCATTGCGGCCAAAACCAATTAGCCCGTTTTTTAAAACGCGCTCGGTGACAATAAGTTTTTGCTTATTGGGTTTCATCTTTAAGATACCTTTGGCCGGCCGCCCCCGGCAGCTTTATCGCTGACAATCTTGCCGTCTTCGATTGTTACCACGCGGCGTTTTAGGGCAGCAACGATTTCCTGGTTGTGGGTAGTTAGTAGAACCGTGGTGCCAAATTTATTAATTTTTTCAAGCACGTCAATAACTCCCCAGGCGTGTTTTGGGTCTAGGTTGCCGGTTGGCTCGTCGGCTATCAAAATTTTAGGTTGACGCACAATTGCCCGGGCAATCGCCACGCGTTGGCGCTCACCGCCGGAGAGCTCTAGTGGGTAGCGATCGCCTTTATCTTTTAGGCCAACGATGTCTAGTACTTTGGGCACTGTATGACTGATTTCATCTTTGCCGATGCCGGCAATCTCTAGCGCAAAAGCGACGTTTTCGCTGACGGTTTTAGCTCGCAGCAATTTAAAGTCCTGAAAGACCACGCCGATTTTGCGCCGTAGCATCGGGATGTCTTTGTCGCGCAGAGTGTCGTAGTCGATACCGCCAACAATAATCTTTCCGGCGGTCGGTTTTTCTTCGCGGGTTAGCAGTTTAAAAATGGTGGATTTGCCAGCACCAGACGGACCGACAATTACCACAAACTCTTTAGGTTCGACATGCAGGTTAACGCGCTCTAGCGCCGGGACGCCGCGGCCGTAAGTTTTGGTTACCCTGTCGAGCAGTATCATCGCCTAATAGTATAGCAAACAAGCTCTAGTGTTTTGCCAGACCAGCTTCAATCACCGGGTCAAGATTGCCATCTAGGACGCTCTCCGGGTTGTGAGTCTCCCAGCCACTACGTAAATCTTTAACTATACGATCGTCCAGGATATAGTTGCGAATTTGGCTGCCCCACTCGGCCGCTTTGGTGGGCCCTTTTATTTCACTCAAACTTGCCGCATGTTGCTGGGCTTGTAGTTGGGCCAGGCGCGAACGTAAAATGCCTAGCGCCGTTTCTTTATTTTGCAACTGACTGCGCTCGTTTTGGATAGAAACTGTAATGCCAGTTGGCAGATGGGTTACCCGCACGGCAGAGTCGGTGGTGTTGACGCTTTGGCCACCTGCGCCGCCACTGCGAAAGACATCTATTTTGAGGTCTTTGTCGTCTAGCTCGATTTCTTTTGGTTCATCAATTACCGGCAAAACATCCACTCGGGCAAAGCTGGTTTCGCGGCTGCCGCTAGAATTAAACGGACTTTTGCGAACCAGTCGATGCACGCCATGCTCGCCAGCCAGTTTGCCGTATAGAAATTCCCCGCCTAAGAGTTTGAGCGTAACGCTTTTAATACCGGCTTCGTCGCCGCGCGATAAATCCATAAGCTCCACTTTGGCACCGTGGGCTTCGGCCCAGCGGGTATACATCCGTTGCAGCATTTCGGCCCAATCCTGCGCATCGGTGCCACCAGCGCCGGCGTAAATATTAAGGATCACACCCCGATTGTCATACGGGCCGCTAAACCGATTTATTTTTTTATTATCCGCGTATTCTTTTTCAAGTCCGCTTAGTTCGTCGTTGATCTCTTTTTCTAAAGATGCATCCCCTAGGTCAACCACGCTTCGAAGTTTTTTGGCATTTTCCAGCAGAACCTGCCATAGCGCGGTTTGATTTGTAAGTAAACTTTCGCGCTTCATTAGCTCGGCAGCCTCTGGTTTATTCCAAAAGTTAGGCTGCCTGCTCTGCTCTCTGATCTTTTCTAGCTCGTGAATTTTCTCGTCTATCTGAAGCTTTTGAGTATCATTGTTAATATCCAAGATTAACTTCTCGAGCCGTTTTTTGAGCTCATCCATAGTTATAGCTTACCAGCCTTTTGTCACTGCCAGAGCGGCTGGATAGCTTCAGACAGCGGTTCGGCCAATTCTCGGGTTTTGGTATTGCCAAGTAGACCCAAGCCCCCGACCTTATCGGTAAACATTCGATTAACTGCTTCTACTACCTTAGCCTTGGTGATAGCCCGGACCTTGTCCGGAAAAATTTGATAGTCTTCAATTACACTGTCGTAATAATAGCGGCTAGCATAGCCGTTCATCGTACCACTGACGGTTTGAGCTCCACGCTGATAGCGCCCGATTGCGTATTGCTTGGCGGCCTCTAAATCTTCCTTGCTTATGTCGCCGGCTTTGACGCGCTGTAACTCTCGGACAATGATTTCAAAAAGCGCCGGACTATTTTTAGGGATGACTTGCGCGCCAAACAACCAAGACGAATAACTCCGATCTAGGTGAATGCGCGAACCCACGTGGTAGACTAAACCTCGCTCACGTGCCTCGCCCAAAATACGCGAGTGGAGTGTAGCCGTCAGCATATTATTAACTAGCCACAAGGCATCCCTTTGCTCATCATCTAGCCGCTCTAGAGCGTAGGTAAATAAGTAGAAATGTGTGCTTTTTACCGAGGGTCGAAAAATATATTCCGGTTTCTCTAAGTTATTCGGTTTCTCAATCATAAACTTAAGTCGACCGCGACCCTTTGGTAGTTTTATACTTTCAAGCATTCGCTCTAGCTGGGCTCGACGGCCGCGCAAGTCGCCACCAATCACAAAGCGCAAATTCGAAGTCGTATGGGTTTGTTTGTAGTGATTGATTACATCGATGCGGCGGATATTTTTAAGTTGTTTGAGTCTTTCGCGGGCGGTGGCGTCAAACAATCCATTGGCTTGGCGCAGTTCCGCTCGCAGATTATCAAAATGATCAGTTGTCCAAGCCGTCAGCTCGTCCTTCACATTGCCAAATTCGGACTTGAATTCCTCGCGTAAGAAAAGCGGACTGCTAATACCAGCCAGCAATAGGTCAAACACCCTTTGCCATTCAAAATCGGCACATTCAGCCCAATAGCCAACATAATCTCCGCCGGTATAGGCATTGGTGGCAGCGCCGTTTTTCTCGAGCTCGGCATTATAAGCTCGACCATTTTTTATACGTTCGTTGCCAGCTAAAACCAGATGTTCCATCAAGTGAGCTGTGTCCCACTTGCCTTTGGGCGCCAAAAAATCACCGGCCACAAAGTTAACCTCGTAATCCATGACGGTAGCGCCGGGCACATCAATAAACAGGCCTTTGGCGCCATTTTTTAGCTGAATCTCGTGGACCGTATGTTTCATAAAATAAAAAGAGGTTGGGTTAATCGTTCCCCACCATTGCTACCGATTTTACTACAGAGGTGACGCCAGCACCAGCTTTATTTATGGCGTTTGCCTTTTTTGCCGGCCTTTTTATTTTTGCGTTCTTTTTTGCGAGTCTTTTTTATAACTGCTTTTTTGCGCCCCTTCACCACTGCCGCCGAACCAGAGCGAAAATCGTCTTCGGCTAAATCTTCAGCTTCGGTAATTTGGCTGGCGTTCTCGACCGAGCCGCGGGCGGCTAGCGTTAGCTCGGTCTCGATTGCCCGCTGTAAGTCGGCTTCGTTAATCGGCTCGGCATAAAGAACGTTGCGAACAACGTCGTGGCGCAGCACAGCCTGCATTCCTTCGAATATTGCCTGGCCGCGGCGGCGGTACTCCACTAGCGGGTCGCGTTGGCCAACGCCCATCCAGTGAATACCCTCGCGCAGGTGGTCCATATTTTCTAGATGCTGCATCCAAAGGCTATCCAAAATTTCTAAGTAGATATCGCGCTCAATTTTGCCAAAATATTCGGGGCCAATTTTAGCTTCTTTTTGGCTGTAAAGTTTAAGGGCGGCAGTTTTTAATTCTTCGCCAAAGGCGCCACCCTCGGCCGCAAAGACTTTGTCAAGTGCTTTTGGCTGAAGCGGAAAAGTCTCGGTAAGAATTGTTTCATAATTGGGAGACGCGGCTTCGGGGTGATTAGCCAGTGCTTCGGATTCTTCTTTAATAAGCGATTTGATGCGGCCGCTAACATCGGTGTGCATTAAGATTTCGCGGCGCATCGTGTAGATGGCCCGACGCTGGCGGTTCATAACGTCGTCGTACTGGACAACGTTCTTGCGAGTATCAAAACTAAAGCCTTCGACTTTTTTCTGGGCAGCTTCTAGGGTTTTGCTAATAATCCGGTTTTCAATTGGTTCGTCTTCGGCTACCTTGAGGCGATCCATAATGCCGGCAATACGCTCACCGCCAAAGATGCGCATCAGGTCGTCTTCGCAAGAAACGTAAAACTGGGTGGTGCCTGGGTCGCCCTGGCGGCCGGCCCGGCCGCGCAGCTGGTTGTCGATTCGGCGGGCTTCGTGGCGCTCACTACCCAGCACAAACAAACCGCCAAGTTCTTTAACACCTTTGCCTAGCACAATGTCAGTACCGCGACCGGCAATGTTGGTGGCCAGCGTCACCGCGCCGCGCTCACCGGCCCTGGCAATAATAGCTGCTTCTTTTTCATTATTTTTGGCGTTGAGCGTTTCGTGCGGCACGCCACTGGCACGCAGTAGATTAGACAGCGCTTCGTTCTTTTCGACACTCACCGTACCCAGCAGCACCGGCTGCCCCTTGGTCTGCAGCTCTTTGACTTCGCGCACAATCGCTTTAAATTTACCGGCCTCGGTTTTATAAATCCTGTCGGGCTTGTCGGTGCGTGACAGCGGCATATTGGGCGGCACCTCAACCACGTCGAGTTTATAAATTTGGTGGAACTCTTCGGCTTCGGTTTTGGCGGTACCGGTCATACCGGCCAGCTTTTTATAAAGTCGGAAATAGTTTTGGAAGGAAATAGTGGCCAGCGTCATTGACTCTTCTTGCACATCAACGCCCTCTTTGGCTTCGATGGCTTGGTGCAAACCCTCGTTATAGCGGCGGCCTCGTAGCAACCGGCCGGTAAAATCGTCTACAATGACAACTTCGCCGTCGTTTGTAACCACATAATTTTTGTCGCGGTGAAACAGCGCTTCGGCCTTAAGGGCTTGGTCTAGGTGATAGATGGTACGGATATTGTCGTTGTTATACAGGCTATCGATACCTAGAATTTTTTCGATCTTTTCTACGCCAACATCGGTTAGAAAGACTTGTTTGCGCTTCTCGTCTTTTTCGTAATCTTCGACATCTTTAAGCTGGCGAACAATCCGGGCAAATTGGCTATAGGCCGCGCCGCTGGCTGCGGCCGGGGCCGAGATAATCAGCGGCGTGCGAGCTTCGTCAATTAAAATCGAGTCGACCTCGTCTACTATGGCGTAGTGCAAATCGCGCTGACGCAGTTGGTCGACCTCGCGCACCATATTGTCACGCAGGTAGTCAAAGCCGAATTCGTTGTTGGTGCCGTAAGTTATGTCGGCCTGGTAGGCTTCTTGGCGAGTGGCCGGTTTGAGATGGTACATTCGCTTGTCAAAGTGCTTTTTGTTTTCGAACTTAGAGTCGTAAAGATAGGATTCGTCAGGAATAATTACGCCAACCGATAGGCCCAGGAAATTATAAATTTCGCCCATCCAGCCGGCGTCGCGCTGAGCCAGGTAGTCGTTAACGGTCACTACGTGCGCACCCTTACCCTCAAGTGCGTTTAGGTAGATGGCTAGCGTGGCAACCAGTGTTTTGCCTTCGCCGGTCTTCATCTCGCTCACATTTCCTTCGTGTAGGACCATGCCACCAATTAGCTGAACGTCAAAATGACGCTGCTTTAAGGTTCGCCGGGCAGTTTCGCGTACCACCGCAAAAGCGTCGGGCAAAAGCTCGTCGAGCTTTTTGCCTTTTTCTAGCTGCTTTTTAAATTCGACTGTTTGCGCCTTTAGCTGCGCGTCGGTCATTTTTTGGTACTTTGGCTCTAACTCGTTAATCTTGCTAACGCGTTTTCTTAGCCGTTTGATGGTAGCGGCCTGGGGATCACCTAAAATTTTCTTTAATAATTTAGTGTTCATAAAAATAAGACTCTTCCAAAAAGTCAGCTAGATATATTGTACCTCAATTAGAACTCGGTTTGACCGTGCATATATGGCTGCAACGCTTTGGGCACAGCGACCTTGCCATCGGCTTGCTGGTGGTTCTCAATAAACGCGATGGCAATCCGGCTCATTGCCGCCAGCGTCCCGTTAAGCGTATGTACAAATTCGGTTTTGCCATTGGCATTTTTATAGCGGATATTCAGTCGGCGCGCCTGGTAATCGGTCACGTTGCTGCAGCTCATCAACTCGCGGTAGGTTTTGTCGATTGGGCTCCAGTATTCTATGTCATATTTTTTATATGCCGGCGCACCTAGATCGCCGGCTGCAATCCGGACAACTTGATATGGGATTTCGAGCGCTTGGCACATTTCTTCTTCTAACGCCACTAGTTTTTGATGCAGTTCTTCGCTCTTACCTGGTTCGCAAAAAGCGTATAGTTCTAACTTATTAAATTGATGAGTGCGGAACAATCCTTTGCCGTGCTTGCCATAGGCCCCGCCCTCGACCCGGTAAGCCGGACTTAGGCCAACATACAAAATGGGTAGGTCTTTTTGGTTTAACATTTCATCGGCGTGGTAGCCGGTTAGAGGAATCTCGGCCGTGGCTATCAAGTTTAGATCTTCGTCTTCGATTTTATAAACTTGTTTTTCGGCGCCGCGAGCGGAAAAGCCGGCGCCCTCGAGCGTTCGTGTATTTACCATATGCGGTACTAGCATTGGCGTGAAGCCGTGCTTTTTAGCCAGCTCAAAACCGAGTTGAAAAACAGCCAGTTCCAGCTCGGCCAGAGGACCTTTTAGAAAATAAAATTTGTTGCCGGCCACTTTAGCGCCGCGTTCAAAATCAATCAGTCCGCGAGCCTCGCCCCATTTTAAGTGGTCTTGCACATCCTTGACTTCGGCTTTACCCCAGGTTCGCTCCGGCTTATTATTTTCTTCCCCACCTAGCGGAGTGTCGTCCGGAAAAATATTTGGAACCTGTCTTAGCAACTCATCGGCTTCTTTAACTTTCTCTCCTAGAATGGTTTCTTTGCTAACAATGTCTTCTCTTAGCTTCTTGCCCTCATCGATTTCTTGCTGACTTGGCTTAGAAGCTTTGGATTGTGACGCTAATTTATTCCTTTTTTCCCTTAGAGGCTGTAGTTGTGCGATCTCGTTCAAAATCTCTTTATCGGTCCCTAAAAGTTTCTTAACATCAATCTCATAGCCTTTTTGTTTGGCTTTTTCTTCAACCAGCTCCGGATTTTCGCGAATAAATTTTATGTCGAGCATACTTAGAAGTAATTATAGCTACTTTAGCTTGCTATTTGCTATTTTTGTTCTTGCTAGCTGAAACTTATTAGTCGGTTTGTGTGGAAATAATTTTTCAGCCGCTGGTGTTAGGAATTGGTGCGAATCCAAAAACTTGATTTCTCGATCGGCAAATTCAACCAAATCTTCTGCCGAAAACTGCCAGCCCATCGGCTTAGACTCAAGCAGATATCTCCCAACCGATTCCCAGAATATTGGATAACGAGCGCCAATCACCGACAAGTCCGCATCCGCCAGGATCTGGCCAGGCAAAAAACCTTCTTCAGCGCCTTGGATTATTTGGCCACCCTCATCAAATTTTAGCGTGGTGGACATCAAGATTCTTTGAGCCAGTTCGATCTCTGATTCCGAATAGGCTCCGGCTCCGCGCACCATCGCGGCCAACATTCGAGCACTTTTTTCTTCGTTGTCTGGGTCGCCTGGAGTGTGAACGATATCATGAAAGACGGCCGCCAACCGCATAAGTTCGGCCGTGTGTGGATCTATATAATCACCGTATTCACCGGAGTTGTCGTTGATTTTTTCAATAATCAAATCCTGGGCATACATAACCCATTTGGTGTGACGTTCGTCGTGGCTGGGGTGAGGTTCAGAACCGCCTTGGCCGTATTTTTCTGCGATTTGGGCCAGCGCCCAATCGATTAGAGCCTGAGTGGATCGTTCCCGCCCGGCCAAAGATTCATAAGGCACGCTCATCTATTTTTAATTGCGTCCAGCGTTAGTTGGGTGCGGGCTTTGGCGTAAGTACAAAATTCGCACTCGCCGCCCATCGCCGCCGTGCCAACCGCCGGCATTTCATCACTCTGTAGACACGCCTTGATTGTTTTGAGTGTTGGCTCGATCCACTTATCGCTACCTTTGTACGGAAAAATATTGGTGCGGAACTCTACCTTGTTAAAAAAACCGTCTTTTTTGGCAATACCATTGGCGTAGACAAAATAGCCGGTATCGCTGACTTTGTGGCCTTCGCCCCGCAGCAGCCATTGGTAAACCTCCATTTGCCGGCGGTATTGGTCGTGCCAACTGCCCTCCGGGCCTAAGTCTGTAATCTCTTGTTCTTTGGCAGTAGCCTTATAATCTACCACCACCAGCTCGTCTTTTGCGTCTATCCAAACATCGTCGATGCCGCCAAAAATTAATAAGTTAGTTAGCTCGTCTAGATGTTGAATACCAGTGAATGTGTGCCGCCAGCGATCTAAGTTTTTGTGGGCAAAAGGTTTGGCGTCTACATTAAATTCGATTTGCCACGGATGCTGCTGGCCTTTTTTGCGGTAAGTATCGAACTCGGCCTTTAAGAGCGTGTCGATGGCGCTGTTGATCAAAAACGGCGCGCTGCTAGGACGCTTGATCTTCAGCCGGGCTTCCAGCCAAAAACAGCGAGGACACTGCGTAAACAGCTCAATTTTGCTACGGCTGAGCTTATACGGCTCAGTTTGGCCGGGCTTATAAGCCGGATTACGTTCATACACCATTACTTCTTATTCTAGCCTTTATTCTCTAGCTCGTCGATGCGCTTGTGATCCAGGCCGAAGTAATGCGCAACTTCGTGCCAAATGGTATGGCGAACCTTTTCCTTGAATTGGTCTAGGTCTTGGCTGACTAGCTCGTGTGGTTTTTTATAAATCGTGATTTTATCGGGTAAGATTTTGGTTGCGCCACCTCGAGCCGGGAGCGGCAAACCTTCGTACAAGCCAAACAATAATCCACCCGGCGCGAGCTTCATCTTTTGACTCTGAGCCTGGCCTACCTCGTCTTCGGCTATAAAGGCCACGTTCTGCAAGCGCGATTTATACGGCTCCGGGATGGTGCCAACTGCCTGGGTAATGATATCTTCAAACTCTTTTTGGCTGACTTCAATCATTTATTTGACTGGTGCGTAGGGTACGTGACACATGCCGCGACCTGTGCGTTTTGTAAATTTTTGGTGATAGGCTTCGGCCGGCCACCACTGCCCCGCTTTTTCTAGGGTTGTCGCAAGCTTGCCGTTAAACTCTGATTCATTTAGCTCATCGATAATTTGCTGGGCTTCAATTTTTTGGACGTCGTCTGAGTAAAAAATTGCCGAGCGGTATTGATCGCCCACGTCTGGACCCTGGCGGTTCAGCTGGGTAGGATCATGCATTCTAAAAAACTGTTTTAGAAGCGTTTCGTAGCTGACTTTAGCTGGATCAAATTCTATTTTTACGGCTTCGGCGTGACCGGTCGTATGCGCACATACCTGCTCATAAGTCGGGTTGCTAGTATGACCGCCTGTGTAGCCGGCTTCGGTAGAGACTACGCCTGGTACTTGATCGAAGTAATATTGAACGCCCCAGAAACACCCAGCCGCAAATATTACCGTCTGGTTTTTCATTCTTCTAGCTTGAGCCTTTTTATAAGCCAATCACGCGGCAAGATGCTAAGAAACCAGCCGGCGCGCGGGCCACTAGATTTACCAATCAGCACTTTGTAAAGAGCGGCAAACATATCTTTTGGCTCAAGATGGAGTGAATCCTTGAGCTCATAGATAGCCTGGTGATACCACTCGCCATCGGCATCGGCTGGCGCGGCGGCTATTTTATCGGCCAGAGCTTTTAAATATTCTTTTTGCTTGTCGTCTATATCTGTCGGTGGCTTGTCGAGCAATTCAAATTTAGCATCATCCGGTGCCCATTTGCTAAGCCATTGATCTATATATTTAAGCTCGTCTTTTAAAATCTCTTGGTTTTGGTCAACTTTATAACCAGTGCGTCGTATTAGCTCAATGGTTTTATCAACATCTTTTAATGAGGCTTGGTAGCTGGCCACAAGGTGCGAAAATGGTACACGGCTGATTATGGGTTCGAGCCCATGGCGGCAAATATAGATCAACTGGCTATCGGGTTCTTTGGCCATAAGCTCTGCGAATTCATCGATGAGCTGCGAAATATTTTCGGGATCAAAATAGAGACGCTTTGAAGGTGGATAACGCAGCAAAAAGAAGCGAACAATCTCGGGGGGCAACACCTGCATAACGCCTGCTATATCTAGCCCTGTACCGCGACTAGCGCTCATTTTTTTAGTATCACCGACCATATTTACAAAGTCATATGGCACCGCCAGCGGCGACTCACTGGCAAACACCTGCTTGCTTAGCTCGGCGCCGGTTTCATAACTACCGCCCTTGGTGGCATGGTCGCGCCCGAAGGGCTCAACCGCCACTTTGAGTAACCACCAACGAGCCGGCCAATCAATACGCCAATCCAGTTTCACTTCGCCGGCTGTGTAGCCAGTAGTTTTGGCTTGCCCGTCTTTATCTTCGTAGCTAATTTGTTTTTTAGCCGTATCGATTGATAAAAACTTACGTTTTTTTAAATAACCGTCTTCGTTGATTTGAATTGGCGACCAATCTTCGCCCAGCTTGTGGCCCGATATATTTTCTAAAATTTCGCGGATCTCTCGCGTGTGTTCAAGAGCCCGTTCGATTGCTTTTTCAAAAAATCCAGCTCTATATTTGGAATGGGAGTATACAAATTCTACGTCCATTCCTAGAACTTTTGTGGCATCAATCAAATCTTTTAAGAAATAATCGGCATAGCTTAGGCTGGTGGGATCCGGTGACGGTATGTCGCAAAGCGACTGGCCTAGATATTTCTCGTAGTCTGGCGGAATGTTGGCGGGAATTTTACGCAGCGCATCCAAATCATCTATATAAGCGATGTGTTTAGCGGCGCGGTTACGGCGTTTGAGTTCCGAGAGTATTGCATCGCTAGTTATAAGCTCGCGCAAATGGCCCAAGTGGTAAGTCCCAGATGGTGAGCTGCCCGACTCAATTAAAATCTCGCCCTCTGGGTGAGCGCTTATAATCTCATCAACGATTTGATTCAGCCACTGCATACTTTTTAAGTATACGGCCTAAGAGGCGCCTAATAAACTTCTAAGCGATAGAGACGATTTTATAGATATGAGTGCTGGCGTTTTTGATTTCGACAGTGTCGCCAACGGCCTTGCCAAGTAGCGCCTTGCCAATTGGTGATTCGTCACTGATTTTGCCAACCAGTGGGTCGGCTTCTACTGTGCCAACTATGGTAAATTCTTTGGCCCCACCGGTGCCCTTTAGCTTGACGGTTGAGCCTAGCTGCACTTCTTTGGCAGCACGAGGTTTTTTAATAATTTCGGCGTTATTAACAAAATGTTCCAGCTCGGAGATACGCGCCTCTAGCCTGTCCTGCTCGGTGCGGGCCGCCTGGTATTCGTGGTTCTCGCTCAAATCACCCAGCTGGCGAGCCTGGTTAATGCGCTCGGCAATCTCGGGCCGGCCGCCAATCAAAGTCTTTAGCTCGCCTTTCAGCTGGTTAATACCACTTTCGGTTAGATGGAATAATCTTTTCATAAAAACAACTCTAAAATCTGTCTCTAACTAGAACTATCTCCTTTTTGGATTAATTAATTATAGCACCCGGATTCTTTAAGTCAGTGTAGTTATTACTTCGTCAATACTTACAAGTTTAGGCTCGAGATCGCCTTGGCGGGATTTTAGTTCAAAGCCACCGTCCGTAATCGTTTTTTCGCTTACTACTAGCCGCCATGGCAGACCGATCAGATCGGCGTCGGCAAACATTTCGCCGGCTCTTACTTCTCGATTGTCATATAGTACTCCAACCCCGGCGGCTGTCAAGCGTTTATAGGCCTCATCAGCGGCTTTAACAATTTCTGGGCTATCGCTTAAGGCGGCCAGATAGACCTTAAACGGCGCTACCGACTCCGGCCAAGCTAGGCCTCGCTCGTCGGCAAAGTGCTCGGCTAGCAAGCCAACCAACCGGCTAATGCCAATACCGTAACTACCCATCACAACCGACTGCCGCTTGCCCTGCTCATCGGCGTAGTAAAGCCCCAGCGCGTCTGAAAAGCGGCTGCCCAGCGGAAAAATATTGCCAACTTCCACGGCTTTAACCTCTTCTAGATCTTCCTTTTTAAGGCCCAGGTCCTGCAAAACTTCGGGCGAGTAGACTTCTTTATTGACCGCCATGCCCTTAGCCCTGTCCAGATAAATCGTGTCCTCGCCAATTGGGCTAACCGTCTGGAACTCCATAGAGTACTTACTAAAATAGCCGCCGCTGGCAAAACATCTAAAGGTGATATCGCCAATACCCAGGCGTTTATACACTTCCATATAGGCTTTAGGGGCAATCTGGTCATAAAATTTGTCGTGCTCAGCTTGGGTACGGCTAAAGCTGTATAAATCCTTCATTAAGAATTCCCGTCCGCGCAGCAGCCCGGACTTGGCACGCAGCTCATTACGGAACTTATTTTGGATTTGGTATGGATAGGCCGGCAGGTCTTTATACGACTGCACAAAAGCTTTCATAGCGTTTACCAGCGGCTCCTCGTGCGTTAGCCCGATGCCAACTTCGGTGCCATTGACTAGTTGAGACTTAAACCAGTTGTCGATTTTTTTATCGTCCCATCGGTCGGTAGCCTCCCACAGCTCTTTATTCTGGAGGGTGCTCATCAGCACCTCATTGCCGCCGATTTTATCCATCTCTTCTCTAGCAATCTGACTGATTTTATCTAAAACTAATTTGCCTAGCGGCAAATAGCTATAGACTCCGGCCATCTCTTTATGGATATAACCGGCCCGTGTAAGTAGCTGGGCGTTCAGGGCAGTTTCGTCAGCTGGCGCTTGTTTGCGGGTTTTTATAAATAATTCCGAACGTTTCATCTGGTGATATTCTATCAGATTGCAAAATAACATAGTAAGTTGTATAAATAATCTATTCGTTAACTGGTGCGCCAACTTGAAAAAGCGCCGGTTGGCGCGCACCCATGGTCCAGACCGGAAGGAACCGAGATGCTTAAGAAACTAGCGCTGGTTGCGCTGGCAGTCGCTGCCTACCGCGTGGCAAAGGAGGAGGCTCGCTTCTACTTTGCAAACCGGACCTTCGAGAGCTGAAAGGAGTTGAAGCGATGTCTTTCATCCTTTTAGAGCTCAGCCGCAAGGGGACGTACATCCTGTTCTACACCACCTACGCATTCTTGTTCGTCCCGATGTGCGTCGTCTTCTTGGTGATGGCGCTTCGGCTTGATTCCGAACATAGGCGCCAAGAGAGAGAAGAGACGGCGCGTAAAGCCTGAAGGAGCTGAAGCAATGACAAGACTATCAGACAAGCAGCCAGCACTCGGGGACTTCGGAAAGCTCGAGCTATTCATGGAGCAAGTCCGGATCAACGGAGGCCCGCTGGAGGAAGATCATAGTCGCGAGCTGGAACGGCGGGCTTCAACCCGGCGATCTCAGCACGGCATGAGCCTCATCCATCAGAACGTGACGATGTATCCGTACGGACCCCCGCACTGAGTTCTCCGAAAGTGCCCCGATAAAGTGAGTTGGACTTTATGGGGCTCATGCGCCGCGCAAACCTGCGCGGCGTTTCAATTTCTAGTGGAACTTAACCATAAACGCAATTAAATTATTGAGCATATGGACCAACATCCCAGCATAAAGTGCGCCGGTAGCTTCCCGCAGGTAAACAAGCACGAGGCTTAATATAAATGTATCGGCAGCCGCACTCCAAACCGGCGCAGCGCCAGAACCAAGCTCTAGGTGCGCCAGGCTGAATAAAACGCTGACTATCAGGCCTGCTTTAACAAAACTTAGCCTAGCGCGCAAGCCGCTGAACAAATAGCCGCGTACTAAAATTTCTTCGCCCAGTGGTGGAATAATTACCAAAGCAATAAATGCCAATATCGTGCCGGCACCGGCAACATTGTTAAAACCGATATCTTGCTTGGCACTATTTAACCCCGGAAAAATAAATGTCAGTACAATCGAAGCGATAATCAGTAGAACGTAAAACACGCCAAAGCCAACTAGGCCTTTGCCAATATCGCTCCGGTGCAAACGGCGCAAGCCTATGGCTTTTAGACCCAATTTGTTTCGGCGCAAAATATAAAACACCACCCCTGCCGCCAAGCTCTCGGCCAAAAACAAAAAGGCTGCCTGAGCCGGCGTAGAATTGTTGAGCAAATCCGTTACATTTGCACCGGGGCGAAAAATAGCAATACCCAAGCCAACTATCACCCCGGCTAGCAGCTGAGCCGCCAGGAAAACGGCAACGGCAATAGTTATTACCGTGCCCGGACCACCAAAATTTTTAGAAGAAACGTTTGACATCAACAATCGTTATTAACGCGAATAATACTAGTAGCACCGTCATACGAGTGCCGTGAATCCGGTCCTCGGTAGAGGGTTTTAGGGGGCGTTTTATAAGTTTAAACAGCAATATTATGAACAGCCGGCCGCCGTCCAAGGCCGGAATCGGCAGAGCGTTAATAAGCGCCAGTGTTAGCGATACTACGGCTATTACCATCACCACAAAATTTATGCCCAGAGCGCCGCTACTCCACAAAATAGCCGCTACGGCCACTGGACCGCCGGTTTGGCTTGATGCTTCGGTCTGGCCGTTCTCGCGGGCTATGTGGTTTCTGCTGATGCCACCGGCTACCGTCGAACCTAGGCCTTGGATAGCATGCCAAATACCTTTGGCGGTTAGCTCAGCCAGCTGGCCAGTTAGCCCCACGGCAACTATCGGCGCACTCCACGTCGAGCGCCGGACCTGAATGTCGGTAGTTACCACGCCCAAGTAGCCTTTTGGTTGGTTGGAGTTGAGGCTTGATTTAACAATCGCTGGGCTAAGCAAGTTGGCTCGCAGAACTTCCTGCTTATTTTTATGCTTGATGGTTATCATAACCTTTTGGCCTCCGAAGGCCATGGTTGCTTGCCGTAGTTGGTCGGTTGAGCTTACCACGCGAGTTTGCGAAGCCGTGGCAACCGACTCAATCACATCTTGGTCTACTAGACCGGCCTGGGCGGCCGGCGAGCCAGGCTGGATATCCTGCACATACACGTAGGTCTTCACGAGTTTAGAGTCGCGGGCAATATTGAACTGGTCCTGGCCAGCTGATGATTTATCAAAAATCGTTGGCAAGCCGGTGGCTGCTAGGATCGTTAGCAACACTAGTCCAATCGCCAGATTGGCTGCCACACCCGCCAGTAGGATTTTTACTTTAGACTTTAGGCGGGCCGCGCCAAAGCTGCCGGGACGATCGTCATAAGAGTGTTCGCCTTTGAGACGCACAAAACCGCCTAGCGGCAGCCAGTTCAAGCTTAAAACCATTCCTGATTTTAGCTTGCGGCTAGTGGCTCTAGGTGGAAAACCAAGGCCAAATTCTTTGACCTTTACCCCCGCCCGGCGGGCCGCCACCAGGTGTCCCCATTCATGAGCCAAAATAAGGCCAATGAACAAAATAAAACCTAGGCCAAAAAGCACAAGCTGCATATGTTTTATTTTAGACTAAAGTATCTATTTGCCGTAACGGCGCTGGCGCTTAGAGTACTCTTCGACTGCAAAATCGATATCGGCCGTAGTCACTTCCGGCCAGTGCTTATCAACAAATAAAAGTTCAGCATAGGCCGAGCGCCACAGCATAAAGCCACTCAGACGCTGCTCGCCGGATGTTCGCACTATCATATCTAGTGGTGGCAATTCGGGGTGATACAGGCAGTCGGCAAATGAATCTATGGTTAGCGAGTCAGGGTTAGCGCCGCTTGCAAGAAGCTTTTTAGTGGCATCAACGATTTCTTGTTGGCCGCCGTAGTTAAAACAAATTGCCAGCGTGCCGGCGGTGTTGCCGGCTGTTTTAGCCTCGGCTGTCTCGATTGCTTGCAACACTTCTTTGCTCAGTTTGTCTCGGCCACCCAGCGCCAGAATCTTTATATTGTCGTTGTGGGCTTCATCTAGATAATCATTCAGCGCCTTGACTACCAGTTTCATCAAAAAGCCGACTTCGTCTTCGGCTCGCTGCCAGTTCTCGGTAGAAAACGCGAACACGCTCAGATACGGGATTTTCTTCTCTAAAAAGATATAGCGACCCAAATCGTGCAATCTTTTATAACCTTCTAGGTGCCCGTCTTGCGGCTTCTTGCCCTGGCTGTGGGCCCAGCGGCGGTTGCCGTCCATAATGATACCGATGTGTTTTAACTTGGTAGGTTCGCTCATTTTTGCCTTTCGGTTACAAAATCTATCAATTCATTCAAAAATTGTTTGGCCGGTGGCGTCCAGAAATCGCTCTTACTTGTCAGTGCCTTGGCCTGCTTTGCATAAGACTCGATGCGCTTTTGAACACTTTCTTTGGCGCCACAGTCCTGCAAAATCCGACGGACTCTTGCTAAATCCGCTTGGTTAAACTTTGGATTGCCTAGGTGCAATTTTAACACTTTTACTTCTTGAGGCGAAGCCTGCTTGAGGCCGTAATGCATTAGTAGGGTGATTTTGCCCTCTTTGATATCGTCTAGGTTTGGCTTGCCGGTCTGGGCCGGTTCGCCGTAGACGCCTAGCATATCGTCTTTGAGTTGGAAGGCAATGCCGGCCGCCGCGCCAAACTCATCGATCTGGGCGAGCGTTTTTGAACTGGGGTTGCCGCCCAGGACCGCGCCCATCTGCAACGGATTTATAAACGTGTAGGTGCTACTTTTTAGATAGTAGGCGCGAATAATGTCAACCTCTGAGACTTGGCGGCGATCGTTTTGGTATAGGTCGTCAATTTGGCCAAAAACCGTGGCGGCGACACTGCGGCCAAATAGCTGCAGGGCTTTATCCACCCTATCAGGCGCCTCGTCCAGCCGGGCGACAATCAAGCTGGCCAGGTGGTGGGCCAGCGCCCCAACGTTAATCGCTAACATATCGGCTATATGTTCATCGCCTTTTAGCTGATGCTCTTTGGCAAAAAGTTTATGTAAGCTAGGCTTACCGCGGCGAAAATCCGAGCGGTCCATAACATCATCGACTATTAAAAAGTAATTTTGGATCAGCTCAAGTGCTACGCCCAGCTCTAAACCCATCTGTGCAAAGCTGGATTTGTTTGCTTGGTCGTATGCCCAAGCGCCAAGCGAGCCGCGCAGACGCATACCAGGTCGCAAGCTAAAATCGGCTAGCCTGCCTAGCGCTTTTACTGACTGTGGTGATAAGTCTAAATCAAGCGTCGCAGTGGCCGAGCTAAAAAACTGTCCCATCTGGTGATTAATCCGCGAGCGGTACTCCCTTAAGGTCGCCTCAACCGAATTATCCTTACCGGTTCCCATAATCTTGCGGGCTAAACGCCTAGTATTTCTTGTTCCTTCGCTTTGGCAAGCTTGTCGACTTGGCTTTTTTGGGCGACTAGGTGGTCGTCTACTTGCTTTTCTAGGCGCGCCAATTCATCGCGGCCAACATCGCGCTTCTTTTCGGCTTGAGTTAGAGCTTCGCGGGCGTCGTGGCGAATTTGCCGGGCGGCCACCAGACAATCCTCGACCTTTTGGCTCAGCACCTTCACTAGTGCTTGGCGGTTTTCGCTGGTAAGTGGCGGTAAGTTTATACGGACAACCCGGCCGTCGTCAGTTGGCGTTAGGCCAAGCGATTGGTCGTTGCGAATCGCGTCGGCTATCGCTTGCAGATTATTAGGGTCAAATGGTGTGATTTGCAATAGCTGGGCTTCGGGCGCCGAAATCTGGGCGGCAGCTTTAAGCGGCATCATCTGGCCGTAGACTTCTACGCTGAGGTTGTCTAGCATACCGGGGTGAGCCCGGCCGGTGCGGAGTTTG
Organism: uncultured Candidatus Saccharibacteria bacterium; assembly: GCA_964442325.1. Taxonomy (GTDB): domain Bacteria; phylum Patescibacteriota; class Saccharimonadia; order Saccharimonadales; family UBA10212; genus CAYTYX01. Next base: position 11,503 of record CAYTYX010000003.1, on the reverse strand, counting down.
CCTAGCTCTTGCCGAAAATGTTCGGTGGCGGTTTTTAGTTTTGTGTCGGCGGTGCTAACTATCTGATTGGGATTCATATTTTTTAACTTCTCGCTACTTAAGTATAAACTACCTGTTGCTAAAAAGTCTAATATATTGCATCGTATAGAGATTTTATGTTATAATTACCCTTGTCTTTGGTTGGGAAACACCAAATTGTTCCTATCGTCTACGGATACGGAAAGTGAGGCTTTGATGGATGCTTCCAGTAAGAACATTCTGAAGATGGCTACGGCCATCTTCATCGTCGCCATCGCGATCGCCGGCAGCCTGATCTACACCCTGCCGAGCTAGCGATGCTGCGCCGGCTCATCAACTCGTTCTTCCGCCTCGTCGAGCAACAAGACGAGTTCTGGTGCTACCACAGCCGCTGGTACTCGGAGATCGACCGGCAGCGCAACGTCCAACCCCCGCTCTACGGGTGATGAGCGGCTCGGAGATCTACGCCAGCGTCATCGTCGCCATCCTGGTGATACTCATAGTCATCAGGATCGTCCTCGCCCCATTCATCGACTGGAGACACTCCAGGAAAATGGCGCGAATCCGACGCGATCAATTCGTCACCAGCGCTTCCATCCTCGACCTACCGTAGGAGGTGATCGAAATCATCACTACAATCAAACGCTGGATTCGCCAATATAAGCGGCGGCGGCGGAAACGCGAGGCGTTCCCATGAACAGAACAACCAAAGACGAGGCGGGGTGAGATGAAACACTTCTCCCCCGCCAGCGGCATGGGCTTCAAGAGCTAACTAGCTCGCCCGTGCCGCAAAAGCACTTATTACTTAGATAGTTTCGCCAAGGGCCAAGCGCGCAAAGCGGCGCACCACAATATTTTCACCAAGTTTAGCAATATGTTCTTTAACGACATCGCCCACCGTTTGATCTGGATTTTTAACAAATGGCTGCTCGAGCAGCTCCGCCACGTCGGCAGGCTCGCTGGCGGCGATGTGCAGTGTCAAGTCTTTGACTAACTCTTTAAATTCATCGGTTTTGGCTACAAAATCGGTCTCGCAGTTAACTTCTACCAGTACGCCGATGCGGCCGTCGTGGTTGTAACTGCCAATTAGACCGGCGCTGGCTTGCCTGTCGGCCCGCTTACTGGCCTTGTCAAAGCCTTTGGCGCGCAGTTGTTCGAGCGCTTTATCAAAGTCACCCCCAGTCTCTACCAAAACACGTTTGGCGTCAGACAAACCGGCGCCGGTTTGGGCGCGCAGCTTTTTGACCAGTTCTACTGAAATATCTGCCATAATTTTATTTTACTCCTTCAGCGGGCGGGGCGGCCTTAACTTTAGACTTGCCTTCGGTTATGGCGGCTTGGACGTAATCCAAAATTAAATTAATAGTCTTAGTGGCATCATCGTTGGATGGAATCGGATAATCGGCCACACCGGGGTCGGTATTGCTATCGGCCAGACCGACTACCGGAATATCGAGTTTGCGGGCTTCGCGCACGGCTAAATCGTCGTGCAGCATATCTACCACAAACACCGCGCCGGGTTTAGCAGTCATTTCTTTAATACCACCGTAAAGTCGGTTCATCTCGGCGATTTCTTCGCTAAAACGCTGGACTTCCAGCTTATTATACTTGGCCTCCAGCTCGCCAGTAGCCAAGCGGGTTTCTAGGTCTTTTAGATATTTAATGCGGCCGCTAATGGTCTTTTGATTGGTCAACATACCGCCCAGCCAGCGCTCGCTGACGTAGGGCATACCGGTAGCCAGCGCTACTTCTTTGACTTTGTCGCGGGCTTGGCGCTTGGTGCTAACCAGTAAAATCGGCTTGCCGTCGCTGGCGGTCTTAGCAATAAAAGCCAGTGCTAGTTCAAGAGCCTCAACCGTTTTAGTTAGGTCAATAATATGGCTGCCGCCGCGTTTGCTATGAATATACGGCGCCATTTTAGGGTGCCAGCGGCTGGTCTTATGCCCAAAGTGAGCACCGGCTTCTAAAAGCGCCTTAATATCAATCTCTTGTTTTGCCATTTAATCCTTATCTTTCTTCGCGAGAGTTTGCCTTCGCTGCCCTACACGGAACAAGCGTTGGAGGATTTTTACTCCCGTTGATTAATTTTATTGTTCTTAGTCTACATCTGTTGAAGATTTTTAGCAACCCTGTTACAATAGTCCAGTTATGAAAACAGGAATTCACCCAGATAACTACCGGCCGGTTGTCTTTCAGGACTTGAACGACAACACGACCTTTTTAACTCGCTCAACCGTAGCGACCGATGAGACTATTACGCTAGATGGCACCGAGTATCCGCTGGTGCGCGTTCACATTAGCTCCAGCTCGCACCCATTCTTCACCGGCGAGGAGCGTGTAGTAGACATCGAAGGCCGTGTAGATAAGTTTAAGGCCCGTCGCGCCGCCGGCCAAAAAGCCCGAGCTGACCTGGCTGCCAAAGCTGCCAAGCCTAAGGTAAAAAAGACCACCAAAGCTAAAGCCACGCCTAAAGCCAAAGAAATACCGGCCGAAACCGAAGCTCCAGCCAGCGCCGAGTAGCTAAACCTAAATTTCGCTCCCACCCCGCTTAGGATTTCAGGGCGATTTTTTATACACTTAAACCAGATGCAAAGCCACGAAGAAACCCTACGCAGCGAGTACGCTGAACTTAAGAAACAACTTGAAGATCCGAGCGTGTATGCTTCTAAAAGTTATCCAGCGCTAGCCCGCCGTGAAGCCGAAGTCACCAAGATTTTAGCACTATTTGACGACAACAAAGCCTTGAGCGACGAAATACGCGAAGCCGAGGCATTAGAAACCGGCGACGATGAAGAGCTGGCTCTACTAGCCCGTGGCGAGCTAGAACAACTGCGTAAAAAATTGGAAGTTAATCAGATTCAACTCGCCGAGGCTCTGACACCCAAAGACCCTAACGATGGGCGCGATTGTATTGTTGAGATTCGAGCCGCCGCCGGCGGCGACGAAGCGGCTCTGTTTGCCGGTGATTTGTACCGAATGTACGCCCGCTGGAGCGAAACTCACGGCTTTAAAATTGAACTCTCGAGCCAGAACCCGGCCGAAGGCGGCGGTTTTAAAGAAATTATTTTTGAAGTTCACGGACCGGAAGCTTACAAGAACCTAAAGTTTGAAGCCGGTGTGCACCGCGTTCAGCGTGTACCGGTAACCGAAAGCCAGGGGCGCATTCATACCAGCACCGTCACCGTGGCAGTTCTACCTGAAGCCAAGGAAACTGAAGTAGAAATTAAGCCCGAGGATTTACGGATTGATGTTTTTAGAGCCAGCGGCCACGGCGGCCAGAGCGTTAACACTACCGACTCGGCGGTGCGCATCACCCACTTACCTACCGGCATTGTTGTTAGCCAGCAAGACGAAAAAAGCCAAATCAAAAATAAAGACAAAGCTATGAAAGTGCTGCGAGCCCGCTTATTACAAATGAAAATTGAAGAAGAGCAAGCCAAGCTGTCTCAAGCCCGCCGCTCGCTAATCGGCAGCGGCGACCGCGCCGAGAAAATCCGCACCTACAACTTCCCGCAAGACCGCATTACCGACCACCGGATTAATTACTCACGCTCTAACCTGCCCGGCGCTCTAGACGGCAACTTCGACGATATAATTGAGAATCTCCAAAAAGCCGAGCTCGAGTTAATCACCAGTGAAAATCAATAAGTGGCTACGCGGGGCTGAGCAGCAGCTCAATCAAGTCGGTATTGGGTCGGCTAATTTGGATGTTTTGATTTTAGTTGAAGACGAGCTTAAAAAGGATCGAGCAAATTTGCTGGCACACCCAGAAATTGAGCTCACGGCCGCGCAAATAAAGACGCTTGGTTCTAAATTAAAGCGCCGGCTGAAACATGAGCCGATGGCTTACATCCGTGGCTTCAGCGAATTTTATGGCCGAAAATTTAAAATTGATAAACACGTACTAGAACCGCGACCCGAGTCAGAAACTATGATTGAGCTACTGCTAAGCCTAAAGCTGCCGGCAAAACCACGGCTAGCCGATATCGGCACCGGTAGCGGCGCAATAGCCATCACAGCCAAGCTAGAAATCCCGAATTCGCAAGTCGTCGCGACCGAAATTGATAGCAAAGCCTTAACAGTCGCCAAACAAAACGCCAAACTTCATAAAACCAGGCTCGAATTTATTAAAGGCGATTTGCTGGCGCCGCTTAAACAGCCGGTTAATGTGATTTTGGCCAACCTGCCCTACGTGCCAGACAAGTGGCAGATCAATGAAGCCGCGGCCATGGAGCCGCGAATTGCCATTTTTGGCGGGCCAGATGGTTTAAATTTATATCGCCGAATGTTTAAGCAGATTGAAGATTTAAATTGGCAACCCAAATTTGTTTTAACAGAAGCTCTGCCGCCCCAGCACAAAGCTTTAGCAAAAATTGCTAATGCGAGTGGCTATAAACTAAAAACCGCCCGCGACTTTATCCAAGTCTTTAGCGTTTAGTTACCGGGGGTGTTGGCTAAAGTCGCTTGCAAGGTGATAGTTTTGCCGGCGCGAATAACCGTGAGGTTGACCGTGTCGCCCACATTAGACTGGTCAAGCGCACCACTAAGACTAGTTTTTTGATCGACATTAATATTATTTACTTTGGTAATGATGTCGCCACCCTGAATACCGGCTTTAGCGGCGGGGCTGCCAGCGACTACTGGAGTCTGCCCGCTGATAGATTGTGGCAATACATATGCTCCTTGGTTAACTTTGAGGCCATACTGGGCCGCTATATCACTGGTGATTGAGACGTAGCGAACACCTAAGTAGGGTTGCATTAGCTTGCCGGTTTTAAGCACCCCATCAATCATCCCCTTAATATCGTTAATCGGGATAGAAAAGCCGATGTTCTGCGCGCCGGAAGCTATAGCAGTATTGAGCCCAATTACTTCGCCATTTATATTTACTAACGGCCCGCCGGAATTACCTTCGTTTATTGCCGCGTCGGTTTGGAATAAATCAGTCAAGTTTTCGCTTGAAGCTCCGGATTGGTCGCCAGCGACAACACTGCGACCAAAGCCCGAGATTATTCCGCTAGTGACAGTGTTTTGGAACTGGCCCAGCGCATTACCGATTGCTACTACCCGATCGCCAACTTGTATCTTTGACGAATCACCCAGTGTTGCCGGGACAAGACTTTTACCCTTAAGGTTGGTTATTTTCAAAAAGGCAACATCAAGCGAATCATTCGGACTGGTGCGGCCTAGGACCTGCACGTTATGGTAGCGTGTGCCATCAGCCAGCGTCACGCTGACACTGCTAGTGCCGGCCGGTACAACATGGCGATTTGTGACGATTATGCCATCACTACTAATAATAAAACCAGTGCCGGCGTCTTGCTGGTTGGCTGATTGCGCAAAACCAAAAATATCCTGCGAGGTTACAGTGCCGGTGGCCTCTACACTCACCACGCTTTGGCCGGTAGTTTTGGCAATAGAGGCAATTAGCTGGCTTTCATCGCTTATATACTGCTGCTTGGCCGCCATAGAAGTCGTATCGTTTTTGTTAATCTCACTACCCAACCAACCGCCGCCAAAACCCAGCAATAGGCAAACTAGTGGCAATACTACGCCGCGGCTGAATTTACTCTTTAAGCGCGACCAGCTGCGCCTTGGCAGTAATCGCCTAGATAGTAGTCTTGGGCTAGAACCGGCCGGGATTTTGTAAGTCCCACTTCTGGCAGCTTGGTCAATTTGTTCGTCGTTAGCTTGTGCCATTTGTATATTTTATAATCCGCAAAGCTTAGACTTAGCTGAAAATCTAAAGTGTCACGCCCTTCCAGTTTGATAAAACAATTATTAGAGTCAGGATAGCACCCATTATTGCCAGTAGCTCGCGCCGAACCAGCAAGTTGGTACGGCCGGTGGCATCCAAATAATAAAAAGCAGCCGTGCCGTAGCCTACAGTGGCCAAAATCACCACTATTTGAGCTACCACGCCATAAAATATCAGCCAGTGACCCAAAATATACGCTAGTGAAGCGGCAAAATATGCCCAAACGTGGGCGATTAAGGCGGCATGCGGTTCTTCGAAACTAGTCAGAAAATGCCGCGCGGCGGCGTAAGCGATTAACCAAGTCCCAAGCACCAGCCAGACTGTCGAGCTGGCGCCAAATTTCAAATATAGCGCACTCAAGGCAATCAACTGGCCAAGCATCGCTTGAGCCGAGACACTCAATGTGTCAGACCGGGGCTTAAGAACTACCGTCCAAAGCATATAAACGCCCATCCAAAACAGTTGCCACCACTGCTCGCCCGTGTTGGCCATAAATAAAATCAAGCTAGTGGCCACCAGGATGTCGATACTATTACTTACTAGGTTGGCTAGCCAATAACGTGGCCTGACGGCAAACATCCGCCATTTGCTTAAAATAACTAGACCGATAGCAACGGCCACAAAATCAATCCGCACTAAGACGTAGGCTAGAATTGGCAGCATTACGGTTAAGATAATGTGCGCCAAGTTAGAAAAACCACGGCGCGGTCGCCGAGCGATAGTGATATTAGTTAGCCGGTGTAGCGGTTGTGGAAGCTGAAGCATCTTGCCCCAGTATTATAACAAAGTCAGCTCCAGCTTTGGGCTTGATGCCAAACTCACTGGGCAGCGTGGTCACGGCCGAGGTTTTAAACCGCATCTCTAAATAGTGGCGGGTGTATTTATCGCTTCCCCCGGACAAATCTACCAGCGTGGTGGTGGCTGGGTCGGTCTGGTGCGGGGCGCTATCGACGGTTGTCACCCGGTAGCCAAACGACCGCAGTGTCTGGGCCGTTTGAGCGGCGACACCAGAAGCCGATGTCGCGTTATAAACTTCAACTTGCGCGTTCTCTTTCGCTAAATAGCCATCCCGTAGCGAAGCCCGAACGTAAGGAAGAATTTGCGAGTAGTTAAATAGGCCAGCTGTAGGCAGAACAACTGATGCCGCGCCGACGCTGCCGGTAGTCACCAGATTCCCGGGGATAGTCGCCAAATCTAAAGAAGTAATATCTTGAGAAGGTATACGCGAACCGAGGCTGTAGAGTGGTTTGACGTTGCCTAGCGATAAATCAGTAAAGACATTGCTGCCAAAGGTGGTCAGCAGCTGCGAAATCCGCACCGGATTACTGAAGGTGCCAAGACTTAGAACTTTATTGCCGATAGCCACCATTATGGCCCGTTGGCGCTGGCTGCGGGCAAAGTCGGAGCTAGTCTCACGGCTACGGGCAAAAAGAAGAGCCTGCTGGCCATTCATCGTCTGCAAGCCCTTTTTAGCTATGACCGGATTATTATTATTTTCCCAGGCGATTGTGGGATCGTAGAGTTCGGTATGGACAGCGGCGCCAAAGGGAAAGTTTAGTTCGTCTGAAGTCACGTTAATACTCACGCCACCCAGATCATTAACTGCGCCCTTAAAAGCCGCGAAGTCAACAATTACGTGATAGTTGATGTTTAAGCCGATAATCGGCTGGAGCGTTTCGTCTAGTAATTTTAAGCCATCGCGCTTTTGCTGAGTCAGATTTTTGGATTTTGAATAAGTTTTGCCATCGTAGTAGGCTTGGTTAATTTTTTGGGGACCATAGCCGGGGACCTCTACCCACAAATCACGTGGTATTGATAGCAATGCCACCGAATTATTGATTGGGTCGATACTGGCCAGCATAATTGTGTCAGTTAGGTCGGGCCCATCGTGACCGGGACCGCCAATCCCCAGCAATAAGACGTTTATGCGGCAGTCGCCCTCTTTCTTAAGCTGGTTTATGTCTTTACACTCGGACAAACCGGCCGAAGTACCGCCGCTATGAAACACACCGTGAGTTGATTGCCAGAATTTAAAGCCAAAATAGCCGCCTACGGCTATGGCCAAAATAATAGCGGCTATGCCGCTTCGGCGTAGGATTTTTTGTTTGCGGGTCCGCTGTTTATTCTCACGGGCCTTGCGGCGCCTGGGCAGCAGCCGTAAGTGGGGCAACCGGCGTCGCTTTTTAGCATCAGCCTCGGGTAAAGCCTTAGGTTGGGTGCTTGCGTCGCTTAAGACCTCGTTTAAACTTTGGTCTGAAGTAATCGCTGCCGCTCCGGCGGCACGGCCAAGCTCATTGGTGGCCCGCTGTGGATAAAAACCATCCATTTTATAGCCCAGCTCACCCAGAGACGGGCGAGCAATTGTTCCCGAAGGCTGATAAGAATGATTAGATGGCAATATGCCGTCAACCGATTGGGCCGACTGTTTTTTCCGTTTTGTCGCGGTAGATTTAGCTTTCATGAATCAAAAGTAGCAGTAGTAGAGCTTTTTGCAGTACCAATCTAGTATAGCAAAGCTCAAAAATGTTTATGCAGCCATTTATATCTGTATAATTTGAGAGTGATTAAATTCAAATTACCTACCCGTAAACCATCCGAGAACCCTGCCCGGCCCAAGGGTTGGTTGGCTAATTTTAGCGTTATTGCTGGAGCAATTTTATTAGCGCTCATTATTACCCTGTTTGTCTTCCAGTCTTACCGGGTAGACGGTGAGAGTATGGAAAATACCCTGCAAAATAACGACCGGCTGGTCATAGATAAAATACCGCGCACTTGGTCGCGCATTACTGGGCATGCCTATATTCCCCACCGCGGCGACATTATCGTCTTTAACGAAGTTGGCACTTTTAATTCTCCGTCGCCCGAGAGTAAGCAGTTAATTAAGCGTGTTATTGGTTTGCCCGGTGATCGGGTAGTAATAAGTGGCGGACAGATAACTATATATAATGCCGCTAACCCTAGTGGTTTTAATCCCGATATGTCTGGATGGAGCTTGGCCGATACTAATTCACCCGGCGACATTGATATTACGCTCGGGCCGACTCAGCTATTTGTGTCTGGCGACAACCGCACTAATTCAACCGACTCGCATATTTTTGGGCCGATCGACGCCAGCCAAATCATTGGCAAATTAGTGCTAAGACTAGCGCCATTTAGCCAGCGACACGTGTTCTAAAAAAGCACTTGAGCTAATTATTTTCTCGGACTAGTTGCCAAGCTTAGACGCTATTGATTGCAAGTCGGCGTCGGATTTGAACTTAATAATGATCCGGCCGCCACGACTACCGCGCTTAATTTCGACCGGAAAGCCTAGGCGCCCGGCCGCTTTTTTAACAAACGCCGCTTGCTCGACAGTCAGCTCGTCGAATTGTAGCTTGCGGGTACCTTCGCGGGCATCAATCACAAACTGCTCGGCTTGCCTGACGGTCCAGCCGTTGTCCAAAATACTCGTTAATAACTTCTCTTGAAGAGCTGGGTTATGCTTGAGGGCCAGAACCGCCCGGGCATGACCTTCCGATATCTTGCCGCTACTTAGCGCTTGTCGTGCTGACTCTGGCAATTGCAATAAACGGATAAGGTTACTAACCGTACTGGAAGCTTTGCCTAGTTTTTTGGCTATTTCATCTAGAGTCATATTAAATTGGTGTTGCAAACGATACAACGATAAAGCTTGGTCTAGAGGCGACAAATCAACCCGCTGGATATTTTCAATCAGAGACAGCTCTATCCTTTCCAGCTCTTGCAAAGATCGTACAATTGCCGGTATACGCGTTAGCCCGGCAGCTTGAGCGGCCCGCCAGCGGCGCTCGCCAGCTACGATTATGTAGCTTTGGCCGCCATTTCCCCTGACTACAATGATAGGTTGCAGCACACCGTGGCGTTTGATTGAGCTGCTTAATTCGGCAAGTAGCGCCGGGTCCATTTCGCGGCGTGGTTGGTCGGGATTTGGCACTACATCAGTGATGAGTAATTTTTGTATGCGCTGCAGGTCTTCTTCCAGAATCGACTTGTCGATGTCTTTGGGAATTAATGAATCGAACCCCCGCCCTAAACTTTGCCTAGCCATTTAGCCTCCTCTCTAGTTCTTTGGCTAATGCCTTGTAAGCTCGGGCGCCCCGGCTCCAACGGTCGTGCTCGACGATCGTTCGCCCAAAACTGGGCGCCTCGGCCAAGCGGACATTGCGCGGTACGACCACCTCAAATAGCTTATCGCCAAAGTGATTCTCTAGTTCTTGCTTAATCTGGGGAGCCAGGCTTGTGCGGTTATCGTACATAGTCATTACTAATCCTAGCAGATTGAGCTCTGGATTGAGCCCTGCCCGGACCTGCTGGATAACGCTAAGCAGCTGACTTAGGCCTTCTAGCGCGTAATATTCGGTCTGGACCGGTATAAGAATGTCGCTGGCGGCCGTAAGGGCGTTAACGGTCAGTAAGCCTAGGCTGGGCGGACAATCAATCAGCACCAGATCATAGGTAATATCATCTAGTACTTGTTTGAGTCGGAATTCACGGCGTTCGGTGCCAACCATTTGTACCTCGGCACCGGCCAAATTAGCATTGGAGGGCAAAATCGACAGATTTGGCCGCTTGGTAGGCAAAATTGCCTGCGCGGCCGGAGTTGTGCCAACTAACACGTCGTACAGGCCCAGACGCAAGTTAGCTTTATCAATCCCCAACCCACCGGTGGCGTTACCTTGTGGGTCAGCATCAATTATTAAAATTTTATGGCCGGCCCGGGCCAGATAAGCGGCTAGATTAATCGTAGTAGTAGTTTTACCTACCCCGCCTTTTTGATTGGTTAGCGCGATTATTCTAGGCATGTTTTTGTTTAAGTTTACACCTGTTAGCTATTACTAATAGCTTAACATTTTGGGCACTTAACCGCTAGCTTTATTTGATGGAAGTAATTTTAATCAGGCTATGGCGTTGGCGATGGCCGCGGACTTTTTTAACGCGTTTTTTGGCTTTATAGCGGATGGCTACTACTTTATCACCTTTTACCTCGGCCTCTACAATCTCGGCGCTGACTTTAGCGCCTTCTACCACCGGCTTACCAACACTAATCTTTTCGCCGTCTATAACTAAAAGCGCCTCAAAATCGGCCGTTTTTTTATCTGAATTAAGCAACTCGACCTCTAGCGTCTCGCCTTCGGCCACTAAATACTGCTTGCTACCGGTAGAAATGACTGCTTTTTTCATTGAAAATCTTATAAATACCTCAAGAGAGCTTAACAGATAAGCCCCTCTCTGTAAAGCCTAGCTTTATTGGCTAGAATAAGCTGTTAGCTCGCTCATCAGCGGCAGTGGCATGCCTTCCCATAAACGCAGCAGGCTACCGTCGTTGCTCATTGCCAAAATTGCCGGATAATTGTTTATTGCGTAAAGCTGAGCCATATTGGCACCGGCCGGTGTTTCCAGGCTTACTAACTCCAGTTTATTGCCTGGTTGTAGTCTTGAGTACTCACGAGCATATGTTTCGACCTCTAGAGCGCCCTCACTTGCCGTATGATATAAAACCACAACCTTCATACATTCATTCTAGCAAATAGCTTAATTGCTTAACCTTGAGGAACTGCTGGATAGTGTGTAGGGTTAGATTATGAGTGGTGAATATTCGTCGCCAACAAGTCTATCCTATTACAGTTACTTGTTTGGCGAATTGTCAGGTGTTCTTGAATATCCAGCCTCCTATATAGCTAGTAATGCATTTGCTGAAGTTGAGGATCT
>CAYTYX010000002.1:16107-64153 GCA_964442325.1 uncultured Candidatus Saccharibacteria bacterium | reverse complement strand
CCAGCGCCGTAAAGTGCGCGTCTAATATGGCAATACGAATGTGCATTGGGTGGGCCAGTGCCAACAGGGTGCTGCCCATTGTCAGAAGCCCAGTTATTAACACCAATAAAGATATAACGCCGCGCTTCCATTCGTTCATTCGGTCATCCATATGTTCGATGCTATTATACGGGTTAATAATGGGTAAAAAGCTAACGATTTTAGCCGGCTTAGCGTCGCTCGGCTTTAATAACTGGCTGCTTGGGCTGTTTTTAAACTACCATCTTTTGTCTCACCGTGGTGCCATTAGTGAACTAAGCGCAATCGGCCAGCCTCATCAGCTAGTGTTTAGAAGCTTAGATGTAATTTCCGGTGCGTTGTTTGTTGCGCTGGCTGTGCTGTTTATTAAGGCAATCTCTAGGGGCAGGGGATATCTTTTGCTTGTGTTGGGTACGGCTGCGCTGGGACTAGCTAATGCCATCGATGCTCTTTATCCATTGCCGTGCTCGGAAACCCTAAGCAACTCGTGTGTTATCCCGGTGCACGTCTCGCTATCGCAGTTTAATATTCCAAGCCATGGCTATAGCAGTATCTTAATTGCGATTTGCTACTTACTCCTACCTGTCGGCGGCTGGCTGTATGCTAACCATTACAAGCTCAAAAATTTAAGGCTGGCAAGTGTGAGTCTGGTCGTTTTGGCGCTTGCCTACCTAACGGCATCAATCATCCAGTACGCAATAACTGGCTCCTTCAGCGATAAGGCTTGGGGGCCTACTCAAGAAGTTCAAATGCTATCACTTGGAGTATGGTTTATAGTTTTGGCGCGGGCCGTTCAACCTAAGCCTAGTCAGCAAATTAGTAATCACTAAAATATACTAGGCTAGACGCTCAGCCAGTTTTCAGTTTCAACCGCTAACGTATAATAGATTTAAGTGTTTGAACCTAGTAAAAATCTAAAAAAATCCTTGCTGGCCGGCTTTGTGGTGCTTACTTTTGTTGCCTATAGCTTTCATCAACGGCACGACGGCTCTGGCGTTGCTTTGGTCTTACCGCCTATCCAGACCCCGACATCTACGCCTCCATCAACTTCTATAAATTCAGAAGGCGCAGACGATGGTGGCACCGTTACCCCTCCAGCTGCAACAACTACGCCTCAGCAAACCACCGGCCAGTATAAAAACGGTAACTACACCGGTAGTGCCGCCAACGCGTACTACGGATATATTCAAGTGCAGGCAGTTATCCAGGGTGGCAAACTGACCGACGTGCAAATTTTACAGTACCCGAGTGACCGCTCAACCTCAGTTTACATAAACGGCCAAGCCCTGCCTTACCTCAAACAAGAAGCCATTCAAGCCCAGAGTAGCAATGTAAATATAATTTCCGGTGCCAGCGATACCAGCCAAGCCTTTATAGAATCGCTGGCTTCGGCTTTAAGCCAGGCGCACTAATGAAGAAAACTAAAATAGTAATGGGTATGCCAGCCACAGTCGAAATCATCGATAAAGCCGCTACTGGTGACGTGTTTGATGAAGTGTTTGATTATTTCCACGAAGTTGACGCCAAATACAGCACCTATAAATTATCCAGCGAGATCTCTAAAGTCAATCAAGGCCTGCCCAAAAACAAATGGTCGGCCGAGATGAAACAAGTCTTAGATCTCTGCGAACAGACCAAGCAACAAACCGATGGCTACTTTGAAATTTCCCATGCCGGCAAGCTGGATCCGTCCGGCTTAGTTAAAGGCTGGGCCATCCATAACGCCGCCCAGCTGCTAGCCAAACGCTTCCGCAATTTTTATGTCGAGATAGCCGGCGACGTAGAAATACACGGCAGCAGTGCCGAGGGGCAGCTGTGGCGAATCGGTATCCGCAACCCATTTAAAAGGGAAGAGATAGTAAAAATAATCGAGTTAACCGATAAAGGCGTCGCCACCTCAGGTACCTATATTCGCGGACAGCACATATATGACCCAAAAAATTCCAGTGCAGATCTGGAGGCAGTGGCGAGCCTAACGGTCATTGGCCCAAACATTTACGAAGCCGACCGTTTTGCCACCGCCGCATTCGCGATGGGCAAGCGTGGCATCGAGTTTATAGAAAAGCTAGATGGCTTTGAAGGCTATATGATTAGTGGTGATAAATTAGCCACTCTCACTAGTGGTTTTGAAAGATACGTGGTTGCCGGATGAAGTTTATAGATAAAGTGCTAGATAGTATCTCGATGTACCGGCTAACACTGTACTATCTATTATTTTTGCTGGCCGGGGCTATGGTTATGGGCGCGACCGGCTATATCTCGTATAAACCGTTGGCAATTGCCCTGTCGGCCGGTTATCTAAGTTTGATTTGCTATGTATCTAATAAGATATTTGCCTATGCCTACGAGGTACCGGCCGCTATTGAGTCGCCGCTGATTACGGCGTTGATACTGTCGCTCATAATCACGCCGCTGGCCTCGAGTCAAAGCTTGATTTTTCTAACGGCCGCTGGCGGGTTGGCTATGGCTTCTAAATACATTTTAACGATCAATAAAAAGCACATCTTTAACCCGGCGGCGGTAGCGGTTGCGCTAACGGCGATTGGCGCTGGCGACACTGCCAGCTGGTGGGTGAGTAGTTCGCACCTACTGCCACTGGTTGTGCTGGGCGGCATGCTGCTGGTGCGGAAAATTCAGCGTTGGCAAATGGTGTTTAGTTTTTTGGCGGCCACGCTTATAGCTACTGCTGTTTATACACTAATTGGTGGTGGCGGCGTGTCAGACGCCTTGCATCGAGCGCTGTTACACTCACCGCTATTTTTCCTGGCGTTTGTGATGCTGATCGAGCCTCTAACTTCGCCAGCTATCAAAGTTGGCCAAAGGTGGTATGGGGCTTTGGCCGGCATCTTACTGCCGCCACAAGTTCATTTATTTAGCCTGTATTCAACGCCGGAGCTAGCGCTGGTTGCCAGCAACATCTTTTCGTATCTGATAACTCCAAAAGTTAAGTTGCTACCAAAACTGGCTCAAAAACATAAGCTGGCGCCAGATGTAGTTGATTTTGTTTTCTCTAATAACCAAAAATTTTCGTACAAGCCCGGCCAATATACCGAGTGGACGCTGCCACACGCCGGTGCCGACGCTCGCGGCAATCGCCGCTACTTTACCCTAGCTTCGTCGCCAACCGAAGACAATCTTAGGCTAGGCGTAAAATTTTACTCCCAAAGCAGCAGCTTCAAACAAGCTATGTTGGTAATGGATAACGACACGCCAATAGCCGTTGCCCAGCTTGGCGGCGACTTTACAATGCCCGAAGACAAAGCCGAGAAACTGGCCTTTATAGCCGGCGGTATTGGCATAACACCGTTTCGCAGTATGACCAAATACCTACTAGACACCAACGATAATCGCTCCGTCTCTATGCTCTATTCTGCCAAGAATGCCAACGAGCTAGTATATACCGATGTGTTCGAAGCCGCCCGGCGCAAACTAGGCCACAGCGTCACCTACGTGTTGACCGGCCAGACCGCGACTTTGCCGGCTGGCGCTAAGCCCGGCCCAATCAACGCCAAGCTCATAAAGGCTCAGATACCAGACTACGCTGAGCGAACATTTTACATCTCCGGAACGCACACTATGGTTAAAGCGATGACGGATATTTTAAGAAGACTCGGTGTAGCCAGAAACCGTATTAAAACAGACTTCTTCCCCGGCTACGTTTAAGCCGCCTTATTAATTTATGGCGGATGCTTATTTCTGGCGTTAACTGGCTGCAGAGTACCTAAAGGGCCGATGTAAAGTGATTGGCTAAGCGCGTCAAAACCGGTCGAAATATACTCCAGCGAATTTTGGGCCAAAGCTAGTGCTCGACTGACAAGGGTGTCGAATAGCAGGTCCAGCTTGCTAGTAGCAGGAGCTGACTGCGGCGCGGTTTGTTCTAACGCCAAAACTACCAGCAAGTAGCCAACAACAAAAACTGTGGCGTAATCGAGTGGCGGGAAAAAGTAAGAATAGTCTGTGTAGTAGGTTGAACCCAAGTAAAAACCAATTAAGCCGGTAAAAATCGCGCCGACTCCAATTGCCGATAGAGTCGGCTGGCTTACCGAGCTTCGGAAGCGCCGGTTGATTACCAGCGTAATTACCAACAGGCTGGCTAGGATGCGCCCCTCCGCCACGCGCTTATCGCCCGATATCAGCAAAAACATCAGGTCGTTTGGGTGGGTAAAAGTCAGGGCGTACGCGGCGACCGAGTACAGCAAAATTGTAAACGCCATAAATTTTGCCGTCATATCGCCCTCCTAGAGTTTTTGGTGGTGATTAGGTGGTGGATTTACAAAACACATAAATCCCATATGCAGTATGACGCCAAAAAACACTCCGCGCTGTAAGATTTTAGACTCAAAATTTGTAAAATAGGCGGCAATCTTATTAAAGTGACATAATAAGTGTATGGACAGACCTTTGGCGGAGCGGATGCGCCCGCAAACTTTGGGACAGGTAGTCGGCCAAGAACATATCTTGGGCCGTGGCAAACTTTTAGACGAGTTGGTTAAAGCCGGCAAGCCTTTTAGTTTGATTTTTTGGGGGCCGCCCGGTAGCGGCAAAACTACGCTGGCCCGGATTATTGCCAACGAACTAGAAGCCGACTTTGTAGAAATTAGCGCCGTTAACGCCGGCAAAGCCGATGTTACAAAAGTGGTCGAGCGGGCTCGTAAGAACGAGCAAGGTAGTACCGTCGAAAAACCTGTCAAAACGGTACTCTTCGTGGATGAAATTCATCGTTTTAATAAGGCCCAACAAGATGCTTTTTTGCCACACGTCGAGTCTGGCTTAGTCACGCTAATCGGCGCTACTACCGAAAACCCCAGTTTCGAAGTCATCACGCCGCTACTTAGCCGCAGCCGGGTGATTGTGCTCAACCCGCTAACAAAACAAGACATCACCCACATTCTTAAAACCGCGGCCAAGGCAGAAAAAATTGCCGCCAAGCGCTTACCGGCCAAAAGTTTAGATATGCTGGCCGAACTTTCCAGTGGCGACGCCCGTGTGGCGCTGGGCAACCTGGAGCTGGCCAATCAGCTGGCCGGTAAAGCCGTAATTACAGATAAAATCGTGGAGCAAGCTGCCCAAGCTCGGATTCCGGGGTACGACAAAGCCGGCGAGCAGCACTACAACATCATCAGCGCGTTTATAAAATCTATGCGTGGCAGCGACCCAACCGCAGCGCTTTATTATATGGCGCGGATGCTACAGGCCGGGGAAGACCCAAAGTTTATTGCTAGGCGGATGGTGGTTTTTGCCAGCGAAGATATCGGCATGGCCGCTCCGGCGGCGCTAAATTTGGCCGTGTCGACTTTTTTGGCGGTAGAACGAATTGGAATGCCAGAGTGCCAATATAATCTGTTTCACTGCGCCACGGTGATGGCCAAAGCGCCCAAAAGCCGCGATATTACAAATGCTATGGGCAAAGCTCAAGCTACCGCTCGGCAATATCCGGATTTGCCCGTGCCGCTGCACCTGCGCAACGCGCCAACCAAGCTGATGAAAGATTTGGGCTACGGCAAAGGTACGAAATGGGAAGCTGGGTTCGAACACCCTGAAGGTTTTTTACCTTCAGAAATCAAAAATATAAACTTCTTTGATTAGTGTTCGTCCAGCTCTAATTCCTGAAGCGACAAGAGGGAGAATATCCCTAATTGGAGCATCAAGATATTAGGGCGGCGGTAGGCACCCCAAAGCCTGTCCCGTAGCAAAACCTGATACGTAGCAGTCGGTAATCGGATGGCGCAGTCCCAAGTTTTTGCTTCTGGGAGGTTTTTTGCCCGACGAGCTAGCAGAAACAAATTTCTTTAATTAAATCAACATCCCGTGCTGCCCCAACTCCCGAGTGGACGTATAAGGCCTCTATTAATTTCTAGCTTCTTTCTGGGTGTATATTTAAGAAGAGGACAAAATGGCTGAGAGTGTTACAAATTGGCTACAAGAATTAAAGAAGGCTGAGTGGGGGACTAAAGACAGTCTCCTCATCTATTGCTTCGCTATTCTAATAATTGAAACTGTGGTCATTGGGGGACTTCGCTCTATTGGAATATTTTTACCCGCGAATATATCTTCAGTGATAATCGTACTTTCCCTACTAGCGGTCATCATAACCTGGTCCTACAAATGGCTAAAACTACGCTCACCGCAAGAATTAGTCATCGGAATAGCCATAAAGCCAGAAGACGAAGAGGTAGCCAAGATTACCCAAAAAGTGCAGAAGGCACTAACAAATATTGTTAATCAAGAAGGATTGGGGGAGCTAATAAAATTTAGGCGCTATCCCTCTGACTTATCTTTTAGCTCCGCTGATAAAGCAGAGAAATTCATAACAAAAAACGGGATAAGGGTTCTAGTTTGGGGCGATGCCCTAGAAGGATCATTCAATAAAGTTGACGTTACAAGATTTGATATTAAGATCTCTTATCAATTTTCAACGCGAGCCCCACACGAGAAGATTTATATAGAATCAATTCTGAAAGAGTCGAACAAAAGAGGGAACTGGGATATTCAGAAAACAAATTCACTGCCCGAAATAAAAATCGTTGCCGGGAATGTGGCTGAGATGAGCCTCTTTACATTAGCTGTTTGTCTGGAGTCGTTGCGAGAAATGAGGTATGTGTTGGCTGCACTTAAAATACTTGAGTCTCTACACAAACAACTCGAGTCGAGACTATTAGATGTGAATTTCCCTAATCTCGACTATGTTAAATTGCAAGTTCAAAAATATTTGATTCGAATGTACATGGGGATGAACCAGCATCACAACTGGGAAGAAGAGTTTAAAGAAGCTAACGAGTATGCCGAAAAAGCGCTGCTGTTAGATCCAAGCAACGGGCGGATCCATCAAGATCTCTCGACACAATATTGGCGAATGGGTGACTCCAAAAAGGCAAAAGAGCATACACATATGGCCGCTCGACTATTACCCCGAAGTCAGTTGCCTAAAATCAACTTAGCCTTTTTGGATATGGCCGAGGGAAAGCACAAGAAGGGCTTAGCAAGATTAAAAAGATTGAAGCCAAAATTCCTACGCGAAACCTCTATCCTTAAAGTTATAGATTTTGATCTTACCGAATTTGAAAGGACAGAGAACCCAGTCTTCTTGTTTATGGCTGGATGGTTTAATTACAAATATGCAGATGCTCAGTCCGGTCGCCAAGAACTCACTCGATTTATGAGTGATGTGGGGAACTCTGCAGAATTTGATTCATTGGTCGTTGAGGCAAAATCACTAATTTCAGGTAGTCAATAAAAGAATATTTAAAGTCTCTTAAAATAAGCCGGCGGATTATCTTGAGTTAAAATAGAGTAATGGCTAAAGCTCAGGATTTTTCAAAAAAAGCGGTAATTGTAGTTAATAAGGAGCTGGAACAGTGGCAAGTCTTAAACACTATTGCCCACGTTTCCGCGTATTTGGGCCATAAGCTAGAGGAGTCTTTTGGTACGGCAGAGAACTTTGTTAGCAAAGACGGCATAGACCACCCGCGTAACTCGCAGTATGCCATAATTATTCTTCGCGCCAAGCCGGGGCAGTTACCCAACTTGATGGACAAAGTTCGCGGCTCTGGCCTGCTTTACCACGGCTTTATAAAAGAAATGATAGAAACCACAGACGACGAAGAGATAACCAAAATACTCGCTTCAAAAACAGACAGCGAGATTGAATACCTGGGCATAGGGATTTTTGGCCCCAAAGACGAAGTGGACGCTCTAACCAAAAACTACCAACTCTGGCGATAGCACGCTCAAAATAAGCGGGCGGTTAAGCGGAACTATTCTTGCGGTTCAGGGCTTTATAGGTCAACCAGCCTAGGATTAGCGATACTAAGATGAACATAAGCCGGCGAGTGACGGAGCTGTTATATGTGTTCGCAATGATGTGGTAACCGCCAAATAACTTCCAGCCTGGTTCAAAAGGAAAAGGCAAAACCAAAAACCAAATAAATGTGTAAAGAGGTATCTGGAACTTGGAAAGCCAGCGCATAGATAAATTATACCCTCAATATAAGTGGGCGGTTAGAATAGATATCAAAATTACGGCTGGTTACTCTTGCTCGATTGACTTGATGTTCATACAAGGCGCTTCATGTATGACAAGGTTGCCTGGATATAGCACACCATCGACCGAACACAGCCCATACATCATTCGACAGCCTTCGTTCGTACATGCGAATATTGTCTCACCAATCCCCTTTGCATAATAAGCGGCATTAAGCTTGTCAGTTTCCTCTTCAGTCAAAGAATCTACCCGCCGATCCAAGAGACCATTCGCGAAGTCAGTCAAACAGAATCTAATTTCAGGCGATCCAGAATTCCGTGAGCTCATAACTGTAATCTAATTTATAACCAATAAATTGCAAGCATAAGCACACTCAAAATAAGCGGGCGGTAGTTTAATACCCCCACCGCGTCCGCACGAAGCGGACACGGTGGGGGCAGTCGATGTGGAGGCCGTCAGAAGACCGCGAGCGCGAACAAGCAGACGACGACGACCAGGCCGCTGAGGCCGCGTTGCCGGAACCCGAAGTACAGGATCGTGTTCACGAGGAACATGGCCAGCGCTCCAACCCACCAGTACCACCCGCTGTGGAAAGCGCCTCCGATGACGGCGACGGCCGGGATGCCGAGGGCAAGGAGCATGCACATGATGTTGCTCATGTCCCTAGGGCCGAGCGCTCCGCCGGGCAGAGGCTCGTCGTAGACGCCCTCGAAGAACACGGTCAGCACCGCGAGTGCCGCGAACGCGAACGGGAACCACCACTGGTTGTTCGCGACGTCATGCACGACGTTGTAGCCGACCACGTAGGCCGCGACCAAGCTTGCCGGCCCTCGGAAGACCTGCCACGGGAACCTGTGCGAAGCAGTAACCGAGCTCACCTCGTACCTCCTGTAGACGTTTTGTACCAATCGCCGTTTGGGCGAAAGAGCCTAGCAGAACGGAATTATTTTACAATAAAAGCACTAAGTAAGCAATTTATGCTCAAAATAAGCGGCCGGTTAGGCAGATTTTTCGAGCAGGTTTAAAACGCAGTGCTCGTCGGAAGTCAGGTAAGGCGTCCGTGATAATGTTTTGACGGCTTGGCGGACTTTGTATAAATCATTGGTGACCACGTAGGCGTGGATGACGCGTGGATCTATATAGCTGGCGCGGGCGATGGCTGGCGTGTTGCCCAAAGTTTGGGCCACCTTTTTAACACATTCGGTTACGGCCCTTTTACGCTCGTTTATGGAATGTGAACGCTCGGTTTGGGTTAGCTCGATGCTGGCCAGCAGCGTGCCGCCCCAAGTTCTAAAGTCTTTGGCACTAAATTCCTCGCCCATGATTTCTTTGATGTATTCATTGACGTCGCTACTATCGATGTCTTTTAAATCACCGTTTTCAGCGACGTATTGAAAAATCTCGTAACCCGGCAGATCGTCCAACTTTTTAACAATTTTGGCCAGGCGTTTATCGGTAACTTTTTTGAGGTTTTCCTGGCCGCTTTTGCCCACAAAGTCAAACACAATGGTATCGCCTTTGATTTGGGTATGCTTGCTGCGCAAAGTTGTAAGACCATAGTGCTGGTTAGCTAGCGCGTACTCTTCGTTACCGACCCTAAAGTAGGCTTTGTCCATCAGCTGGACGATGCAGGCCAGAATCTTTTCGCGCGGCAGACCGGGCTGCTTCAAATGTTCGTCGGTAACGCGGCGCATTTTAGGCAGGGCCCGGGCAAAGCGCAGAATACGTTCGAACTTTTCCTTTTCTTGGCGGGCTCGGAACTTAGCATTGTAGACATATTGCAGTCGCCCAACCTTGTCTATGCCGGTTGCCACAATTTTGGCGTTATGGCTGGCGGCAATCTTTACGTCTTGCCAGGCGGGTGGTATGGCCAGTGACTTAAAGTACGCCAGCTCATCTTTGCCTGTAATTTGCCGGCCGCCGTGGAAGTACTGGAAGGATTTGGTGCCGGTGCGCTGCCGCTCGATATAACGCTTAGACATATGCATTAATGATAGATGCAGTCACGCTCTAAACCAAGCGGGTAGGAGCTGAACCCATAGCACTATTGCTTATATTGTTAAATAATATTATAATATGGACTTATCGCAAGGTGGATGCGTTCATTTTGCGATCGGGGCGCTAGACTAGCGCCGAAACCCTCCCACGGAGGTTTCACAATGAGCCGCGCGCTCAACCGTTTCATCGGTCTGTTCGAGATCGAGTGGACGCCGCTGCCGCTGGCCTTCCTCGGCATCAGCCTCGCCATCATCGGCACGAACTACCAGTCTGGTCACACGTGGGTCGCTTGGCACGTCTTCGCGTACTTCTCGCTGGCGGGCTTCGCGATCATCGCCTTCACGCTCATCGCGGCGAACTACCAGGATCGCTCCAACATCGTGGGCGACGTCGTGCTGTACCTGCTGGCGTTGCTGATCCGCTCCTACGCGGGTCCGCAGCCCTACCGGGCAGCCACATCGGCCTGAACCTTGCCGGGTCCCTTCGGGGGCCCGGCCAACACCATAGTCTTTAATCTTACGATTGAAGCCTGCGGTTTTGGCTAGTTTGAACCATTATTAAGATTGTTTAGCGTTTACGCTTGTGCTAATAAGTAATCAGCATACAAAACTTACTTTTTGTAAATGTAGTAAAACCTACTATTGGCGATATCGTCTACTTGATTTTATAATTCAAGCATTAACTTAAGGAGGGGTAATGAAATACTCTCAGGTTCAAACGGTGGGATGGATTATTAACTTTTACGCAGGGCTTGCATCCGTTCTACTAGCTTTGCGGGCAGTATTCGAGATTCTCTCGGCCAGCCCGTCGGCAACGTTTGTACACTGGGTGTACCAAAGCAGCAGCACGTTGCTTCAGCCCTTCCGTGAGGTCTACTCTGTAGCTCCAACTACAAGCGGCCACACTGTAGACTTTGGCGCTTTGTTCGCCATCCTGGTCTACGCCACAGCCGGCTACACGCTGGTTAAGTGGGTTAACCGACGCCGCTAATCCATTAGAGACAAACGCAATAAACAACAAAAACTAGGTGCAGGCTAAATTGGCCTGCACTTTTATTTTTTGCTTGAAATCTAGTGATGGTCGCAGACAGGGCAGCTGGCATCGCTTTGGCCTTCGGCCAGCCAGTGCTTAGATGCCCGGTTCAAAGGTTCAAAATCGTGGTAGGCCACTAAATCGGCCGCACCGCGTAGCAGCCAACCCAATAATCCGTAAAAGCGAAAGCCGCCCCACTGGACGGCCGCCCAGTGCGGGCCGGCCGGCGTAATATAGACAGGCTGTTTTGGTTTGTACGCATATGGCTTTTTGCCATCGACTTGGCGTTTTAAATTGTTGGCAATAAATTTGGCGTCGTAGACGGCTGTTTGGGCCATACCCGAATATTTGGTGGCGGCGTTGTCGCCAATAATGTAGATATCCGGGCCGCCGCTAAGATGTTCATCTACTATTGCTTTGCCATGTTCGTCCAGCTTAAAATCGTTGGTCTTTAGGAACGGATGGTTGGTCACGCCGGCCGTCCAAACTACGCTATGACTTTTTATAGAGTGGCCACTCACCATCAGGGCATCGGCGGTTTCGGCCTCGACCTTTTGGTTGAGGTAAAGATTAACGCCTAATTTTTGCAGGCGCTTGGCGATTGATCGCGAATAGCCCGCCGGCATACGTGGTGCCAGCCGCGGCGAAGCCTCCACTAAATCTATATGCGGCATATTTGTCTTTAGGCCGTGGCGCTTGATTATATGTTTGATGTAAGTCGGTAGGGCACCGGCCAGCTCGATACCGGTTGGGCCACCGCCAATCACTACATAATTAACATCCGGCTGGGCTTGCTCTACCAACTGTTTATGGATAGACGAGCGCAGGCGTTGGGCTTCGTCTTCGGTTTTAATGCCGTAGGCGTACTTGTCTAAACCTTTGATGCCAAAAAAATTAGTAACAACACCGAGCGCCAAAATTAAAATGTCGTAGCCGTAACTCTGCCCATCTTTGGTGGTCACTTTTTTGGTAGAACGGTCTACTTGCTGAGCACTGCTGCTAACCAGTCGAACTGATTTGCCATCAAAAATTTCGGCCAGTGGAATAGACGAGGCGGATTTGCGCCGTCCGGTCGCGGTTTCGTAAAGCGCTGGGTAAAACCTAAAGTCTGGCCGGTCGCTTAAAACGGTAACTTCAAAATCCGGCTGGCCGCATAGTTCCAGCGCAGCTTTAACGCCGCCAAAGCCGCCGCCTAAAATCAAGATTTTTTGGGTTGCCATTTGCTTTAAGTATAAATTGCACTTGCTCGCATAAGCAACTTGGGTATAATAGCTCGAGTATCATGAGGGCAATCTCGAAGCACGCCAGCAATAAATGGGTCGTCCTAGCGCTGCTAGCAATGGCGCAGTTTATGGTGGTTTTAGACGTGACTGTAGTTAATGTGGCGCTGCCTTCGATGGCCCGCGAACTTCACTTTGCCGCCAGTAACTTACAGTGGGTGATTACGGCCTACACTTTAACGTTTGGTGGATTCTTACTACTTGGTGGACGTGCCGCCGACCTTTACGGTCGCCGCCGAATTTTTATAGTCGCCGTTTCTATGTTTGCTCTGATGTCCCTACTCACCGGACTAGCGGCTACAGATACTCAGGTGATTATTGCACGAGCTTTTCAAGGGTTGGCCGGCGCGTTTATGTCGCCGGCGGCGCTATCGATTGTTTTGACCGAATTTAGAGAGGGTAAAGAGCGTAATACCGCACTTGGTGTGTGGGCAGCGGTTGCAGCCGGCGGCTCGGCAGTTGGCGTATTGCTGGGTGGCATACTGACTCAATATCTTAACTGGCGCTGGAACTTCTTTGTAAATGTGCCGGTTGGTATTTTGGTAGTCTTCGCGTCGTTTTATCTTTTGCCAAAACATATTGGCGAAGAGAACAAGAAACTCAAACTCGATTTAACCGGCGCCGCTACAGCCACAGCCGGTTTAATGAGCCTTGTATATGGCCTGTCTAAAGCGCCGGCCGATGGCTGGCACTCTACTACCGTTTGGGGCTTTATTGCAGCAGCATTTGTACTGCTGGCTGCATTTGTATTTAACGAACGCCGGGTTGCCCAGCCGCTTATGCCACTTAGAATTTTTAAGATTCGCAATGTGGCCGGCGGCAATCTGACCGCGCTGGCTATTGCTTGTACGCTGTTTTCGATGTTTTTCTTTATGACGCTTTATATCCAAACCGTGCTGGGCTATGGGCCGGCTAAATCTGGCGTTTCATTTTTGCCGGTAACTTTTGTAATCGGTATAACCAGCGCGATTGTTTCTAAATCGGTTGGCAAAATAGGCTACAAGCCATTTCTAGTGGCTGGCCCGGCTGTTTTGAGTATTGGTCTTTATACGATTGCCCACACTATGAAGGTTGGCGGTAATTACTGGCATAACGTTTTCCCGGGCTTGGCAATCGTGGCGTTTGGTATGGGTCTAAGTTTTATCTCTATGACTTTGGCAGCGACATCCGGTGTGCCAAAACACTTTTCGGGACTAGCCTCGGGTATTTTAAATACCAGCCAGCAAGTCGGCGGCGCCATCGGGTTGGCGGTGCTGTCGGCTGTTTATGCCATAACGTTTACGCCTAGCCTGATTTCTAAAATCGGTCTTAACCAAGCCAAAATTCACGGCTTCCAAAGCGGTTTGCACGTTGGCGCCGGCTTAGCCGTTGCCGCGGCGCTAATTGCCTTCTTTGTAGTTCGCAACAGCAAGGTCGATGCCTCTAAGGCAATGGCTGCTT
Organism: uncultured Candidatus Saccharibacteria bacterium; assembly: GCA_964442325.1. Classification (GTDB taxonomy): domain Bacteria; phylum Patescibacteriota; class Saccharimonadia; order Saccharimonadales; family UBA10212; genus CAYTYX01. Next base: position 50,404 of record CAYTYX010000002.1, on the reverse strand, counting down.
AGATTTAGACTTTGACTGATAAAATATAGGTATGATAGCGGCAGTAATTGTTTTGGTGGTTTTGGTAGTTGGGTTAGCCGGTTTTATTTTTTGGAAACTCTACAAACCAGCTGGCGGCGCCGACGCCACAATGCTACTTAAGGCCGATATGACCGAGCTGACCAAATCTATGAATAGCCTCAAAGATGGCTTGCAAAAGCAGCTGACTGAACAGCTTGGTACTTCCAACAAGCAAATGCAGGCTCAGTTTGCGGCCAGCGCAAAAATCATTGCCGATGTCACCCAAAAACTTACCGAACTGGACCGAACCAACAAAAGCGTGGGTGATGTTGCGGCCGAGCTTAAAACCTTGCAAAACGTTTTACAAAATCCCAAACAGCGCGGCGTGTTGGGCGAATACTATCTGGACCAAATCCTCAAAAACCTACTGCCACCCGGGAGTTACGAACTACAATATAAAATGGGTCCTGGCCTAACAGTCGACGCGGTTATTAAACTGGATGACCGATTGCTGCCAATCGACAGCAAATTCAGTCTAGAAAACTACAACCGACTGGTCGAGGCCAAAGCCGAAGAGCGCCCAGCGCTGGAACGCAGCTTTAAAGAAGACCTTAAACGCCGCATTGATGAGACCAGTAAATACATCAACACCAATAAGGGAACGCTAGACCAAGCGCTGATGTTCATCCCAAGCGAAGCGATTTATTATGATTTACTAGCTAATAAAGTTGGTGCGGCTGGCGTTTCCGGCCGTAACCTAATGCAATATGCCGCCAAAGATAAAAAAGTAACAATTGTGGGCCCCAGTACTTTGAGTGCGATGTTGCAAGTGATAGTGCAAGGGATGCGCAGCCTAGAAATCCAAAAAGACACCGATAAGATTCGCAAAAACATCGAACAGCTCAGTAAGCATCTGGTGGCACACAGCGGCTATATGAACCGGTTGGGCAGTTCGCTGGGCACAACCGTAGGGCACTTTAACGCTACCTATAAAGAGCTGGGTAAAATCGATAAAGACATAGTAAAAATCGCTGAAGTCGAACCAACTGTCGAACCGATGCTAATCGACCGCCCCAATCTAGACGAAGATTAAGTCTTCAGTAAGTCAATTGCTAGGGCGGCGGTCCAAGAAAAGTTTTTGGCGCCTAGTCCCGTCCCGTCTAATGGATTGAAGTATTCGTGGTAGCCACTTTTGGCCACTAGCTCCAGCGTTCTATCGCGCAGCACGTCGGCTTCTTTATCGAAACCGTAGCGCCGCAAGCCCTGGATAATCAGCCAGTTCATATTGACCCAAACCGGGCCTTGCCAATAGCGCTCCGGGTCAAAATATTCGGAGTTTGCCGGCACGCTAGGCACTGGCCAAATCGATTTATATGCACCCCGCTTGCTTAGCAAACCAACCAGCTTTTCGGCCCGCTCTTTAGGAATCGTTCCGGCGTATAGAGTTAAAAAGGTCGAGATGCTTGGCTGCATAACCAGCTCGCCACTAGCAAAACTCCGGCTATAGTATTGGCCGCTTGGCTCGTCCCAAAGCTGTTCTAGGGCTTCTTCGCCGCGCTTGATATCGCCTAGCAGTTCTTTGGGTAAGTCTACGCCGGCGGTTTTGGCGATGTCCTTTAGGCAGGCGTTGGCGCGGATTAAAATACAGTTAAAGGCCAGATCTTGTAAATCAAGTCGTGGTTTAGACAAGATTTTTTTGGAGTCGTAGGCTTTATGCTGCAAGTGGCGCAAAGCTGACCAAAAAGCCAGCGCTTCGACGTTGCTCATCCGCTGGTTGGCTGGCGTGTGGCGAGTGTCGCGCCGGACGTGTTTTATCAATCTCCCAAGCTTTAGTTTTTCGGCAGCTTTTACCCATATCGGTATACCGTGATCTTTTAGTTCCTCAATCCAAGGCGGCGAATTGTCCATACCGGATTCGTATGGGTGGATTATGGTAATCAGGCCTTCGTGCCGGACGTCGCGTTCGCGATATAACCACTGGTGAAAATGAATTATGGTTGGCAGCATTTGTTTATACCAAGTCCGGCGTTCGGGCAATTTTAACTTTTGGCCAACAGACATAACCGCCTCGGCTAGCATTGGCGGGTCTGTGATGCCGCTGGTGGTAACGTGCTCGGGCGCGAATGGGCTAATGGCGCTATCCCAAAGCAGCCCATCTAGGCTTGCTCGCTTTGAGCCAAAAATCATATCGGGCAGCATGCCGTTACTCCACTGGCCGCGTTTTAAACTTTCTAGTTCGGTTTTAGCACGTTCTATATCAAGATGCCGCAGGCCGATGGCGATAAAACAGCTGTCCCACAGCCACTGATGCGGATATAAATCACCAGCTGGCACGGTATAGCTACCGCGGTCATTTTGCTTTAAAACCGCCGCGGCCGACGATAGGAGCTCTTGATCCATCCTTTTAAGTATAACAGCGGACAACTGGTATAATATTGACAACTTATGGAGTATAAAAATCCGGAAATTGCGGCGGTAGCCAAGCGGTTGGTGGCGGAGCCGGACAAGCGGGCGGCCCTAAAGGCGTCGGAGCTGGTGGCACTGTACGCGCAGCTAAAAACTTTGCCAGCTGGTAAGGCTAGGGCCGAATTTGGCCGTGAAGTTAACGCCCTCAAGACAGAGTTGGAAAAACTGGCGCGCGAGCAATCACTGCCAAAAGTAAAGCTCGAACCAATTGATGTAACCGCGCCGTTTGACGTAAACACTCCGCCCGAGGCTAAACCCGACTTACTGCCGGCCAAATTTGGCAGCCAGCACCCGCTCACTACCGAAATAGCCAATATTGTAGAAATTTTTGGACGAATGGGCTTTGCGGCCGTAGAGTCACGGGAGCTGGACGATGATTATCATATGTTTACCAGCCTTAATTTCCCGCCTGACCATCCGGCCCGCGCCGAGTACGATACCTTTGTAACCGAGGAAGGCCTGGTGGCGCCAGCCCACACCAGCACAATGCAAAATCGCGTACTAAAAGCCGGTAAAAAAGATTTGGAAGCCGGCCAGCCAATCGCCGTGATTATTCCCGATAGAGTTTTTAGAAACGAAGATTTAGACGCTCGCCACGAGCACACTTTTTATCAGCTGGAAGGCGTGTATGTTGGCCAGGACATCAACGCCGGCCACTTAATAGCCACCCTAAAAAGCTTCTTAGAAGCCTACTATCAAAAAACGTTGCAGGTTAAAATCCAGCCGTTTTATTTCCCGTTCACCGAACCGAGCTTTGAATTTGCGGCCAGTTGTCCATTTTGCGAGGGGCAGGGCTGTAATATTTGCTCCCAAGCCGGCTGGATAGAGCTATTGGGTTGTGGAATGATTCACCCCAATGTCTTAAAAGAAGCTGGCATAGACCCGGCCAAATATACCGGTTTTGCGTGGGGCTGTGGTATTGACCGTCTGGTGATGATGAAATACGGCATCGAAGATGTGCGCTACTTCCACTCTGGTAACTTAAAATTCCTGAGGCAGTTTTAGATGAAAGTCAGTCTGAATTGGATAAGAGAATTAAGCGGTGTTGCTCTTAAAGACGATGAACTGCTAGATAAAATTGGCTTGCGCTTGGGCGCGGTTGATTCTGTGGAGGCTATCGGGGCTGCTTACCAGGGAATTACGATTGTTAAGGTCGTCGAATGCATTAAGCACCCAGATGCCGACAAATTACGCGTATGCAAGGTAGACGATAAGGGCGTGGTTAAAGGTGTAAAGCGTGACGCGCAGAGTCTGGTGCAAGTAGTTTGTGGTGCTCCCAACGTTCGCGCTGGGATGCTGGTGGCCTGGATTCCGCCCGGCGCAACCGTGCCGAGTACTTTTAGCAAAGACCCGTTTGTGATTGAAGCCAAAGAACTACGCGGTGTAATGAGTAGCGGCATGTTGGCCAGCGCTAAAGAACTAGCCATTGGCGATGGCCACGAGGGCTTACTAGAACTAGATGGCAGCGCCAAGGCCGGCGCGGATTTTGCTAAGACTTATGAACTGGACGACCAAATTATAGATATCGAAAATAAAATGTTTACCCACCGACCGGACTGCTTTGGCCAGCTGGGCGTGGCCCGCGAAGTTGCCGGTATCACTCACAAAAAAATTGTGAGCCCCGGTTGGTACAAACCGGACGTTAAACTGGCTAGCGGTCGCAGCAGCTTAAAACTGGAAGTTAAAAACCAGTTGCCAAAACTAGTGCCGCGCTTTAGCGCGGTTGTAATCGAGAATGTGGAAGTTAAACCTAGCCCGGTTTGGCTGCAAGCTGCTTTGGCCAAACTCGGCGTTAAGCCGATTAATAACTTAGTAGATTTGACTAACTATATGATGCTGCTTAGCGCCCAACCGCTGCACGCCTACGATTACGACAAAGTTACCAGCGGGACTTTAGGAATCAGATTATCAAAAGCCGGAGAGAGTCTAGAGCTACTGGGCGGAAAGACCATCAAGCTGAAGGCCGGTGTGGTAGTGATTACTGACGGCCAAAAACCAATCGGCTTGGGTGGCGTGATGGGCGGTGCCACAACCGAAGTTGGCGCCGATACCAAGAATATAATTTTGGAATGCGCGGCGTTTGATGCCGGTGCAACCCGCAAGACGGCTTACGAGCTTGGCCTATTTACTGAGGCCGCGACGCGCTTTACTAAAAATCAAAGCCCCCTCCAAAATATGACGGTGCTAGCCCGAACAGCCGAGCTTATCCATCAGCTAGCCGGTGGTACGATTGGTAAAGTCCAAGACGAGCAATCGCTTTCCGCTAAACCCTCGGTCGTTAAGACTAACTCCAACTTTATTAATTCCCGGCTGGGGCTTAAGCTATCGGCGGTAGAGATGAAGCGACTGCTTAGCAATGTTGAGTTTGGGCTAGGCGGCAGCAGCGACGAGCTAAACGTTGAGCCGCCATTTTGGCGAACCGATATCGCCATTGCCGAAGACGTGGTAGAGGAAGTCGGCCGTTTGTACGGCTATGAGCACTTGCCGCTGGCATTACCAAAGCGCGACATTGCACCTGTCAGACTTAATTCAAGTATTGAACTCAAAAACAAACTACGAAACACCTTGTCTAGGGCTGGCGGCAACGAAGCCCTAACCTATAGCTTTGTGCCAGAAAGCTTACTGCTCAAGGTTGGCCAAGATCCAAAACATGCCTATAAAATTGCCAATGCGCTAAGCCCAGACCTACAGTATTACCGATTAAGTTTAATGCCTAGCCTCCTAGAGAAGGTTAACCAAAATATCAGAGCAGGATTTGGCGAACTAGCTATCTTCGAAATTAATAGGGTTCACTACGTTGGAGAAATGGACGTCAACGAACCTAAAATCCCGAACGAGGATAACCACATTGCCCTGGTGGTGGCCTATGACAGCAAGCACCAACCCCCAGGCTCCCCGTATTATTACGCTAAGCGTTACCTTAGCGAGATAGTGGACTTGCAGTCGTTCAAGCTAGTTCCACTAAACGAATTTGATCTAAGCAAAGACGAGTGGGGCAGGCAGCTCACTTCATCATATGAACCAACCCGTTCAGCTGTTATTGTGGTAGACGCTCAAATTTGGGGAGTGGTTGGGGAGTTTAATTCAAGTGTGCGCCAAGCGCTAAAACTACCCGTTTTTGCAAGTGGCTTCGAAGTACACCTAGATATTGCAAACCGTTCACACCAAGTCTATCAGCCGATTAACCGCTTTCCGGAAGTTGAGCAGGATTTTTGTTTGCGGGCACCAGCAAAAATGACTTACGAAGAATTGGCCGGATTCATTGAAGCTAACTTAGGCAAACTGGCCGCCCACTACGGCACAACTTATACAATCCAGCCGGTGGATATTTTTCAGCGCAAAGATGATACAACTACCAAACAAACCACCTGGCACATCACTTTATTCCACCCTGACCGCACCCTGACCACTCAGGAAACCAACCAGTTGCTCGACGAGCTAGCTCTTCTGGCTAAAAAAGAGTTGAAGGCTGAGCGGATATGAGCAAACTAAGCCGCTTTGGCTGGGGATCAATGGCCATTTTGTTCTTACTAACTTCGCTTACTTTTGGCATACTAGCAATTGTCCAAAATCATAATAGCAACAGCTCTCAAGACATTGGCTTACCTTGCAGCCAAGGTGGCAGCGTGCCCAATCAACAACCCGGCAAAGACGGCAAAGTTAAAGGCGCTAAGCTGGCAGACTTTAGCCCGCCGCAAAAAATCAGCTCAATTGCCTGCATTGACTATAAAATTGGCAGTGGCGCTACTGCCACAACCAGTTCGACGGTAACTGTAAATTACGTGGGCGCGCTAGCCTCCACCGGTCAGATATTCGACGACTCGTTCGACGGGGGCCAGGCGCTTACTATCGGCCTGGGCCAGGTAATACCCGGTTGGCAGCTTGGCGTACAGGGTATGAAAATTGGTGGTATTCGCCGCTTATTTATTCCTGCAGGGCTAGGCTACGGCGCCCAAGCTGCCGGCGCCATCCCGGCCAATTCGGACCTAGTTTTTGACATTCAACTAATTAACCTTAAATAACGGCCATTGTGGTACGCTTGATGCTAATTCCACAATATATAGCGTATTGACGTGACTTAAACACAAGCTTAAACTACAAAGTAGGTTCGCTAAAAACCAAATAAACAATCAAAAAGAGGGTAAACCGATGCCGAGTAATATCACTATTTTTACGACCAATCGCTGCAGTTACTGCGCTATGGTAAAGCGCTATCTAGATAGCAAGAAGCTGAAATACGAAGTAGTGAACATTGAAGAAATGCCCGAACGCCAACAAGAAGCTTTTGAAATTAGCGGTTCGCTAACGGTACCTATTACAGTTATAGATAAGGCTGACGGCCAGCGCGATATTGTCGTTGGTTATAATTTGCAGCGCCTTGCCCCGGCTTTAGTTTAGAATAGATGGTAATGGATGATAAAAAACCGGCTGCAGCCGCATCGGGCAGCCGCGAGCTACCGCACGACTTGATAATAATTGGCGCCGGCCCGGCCGCTTTGAGCGCCGCGATTTACACTTGCCGCGAAGATATCGGCACGGTTTTATTTGAAAAAGGCGCTATTGGCGGCTTGGCGGCCGTAACTGACTGGGTCGATAACTACCCTGGCTTCACCGACGGTGTGGCTGGGCTCGATTTAAGCGAGGCAATGCGCGGTCAGGCCGAACGCTTTGGCGCCAAGATTGAGCTGGGCGAAGTGACTGGCTTGAGCACCGAAGGCAAGCTCAAAAAATTAACTACCACCGAAGGCGACGTTTACTCGCGGGCCGTATTAATTGCAACCGGCAGCGAGTACCGCAAAATCAACGTGCCGGGCGAGACCGAATACTATGCCCGCGGCGTCCATTACTGCGCCACCTGCGACGGCGCTTTTTACCGCGATAAAAAACTGGTGGTAGTCGGCGGTGGCAACTCTGCCGTGCAGGAATCGATGTTTTTAACCAAATTTGCTACCCATATTGATTTATTAGTCCGCGGTCCGCAGTTTCGGGCCAGTGAGGTGTTGCAGCACGAACTCGATAAACACAAAAGTAAAATCACGGTGCACTTTAATACCAGCACCGACGAGATTGTTGGCGAAGCCAGCAAGGTCACAAAAGTGATAGCTACCGACAAAACTACCGGCCAAAAGGTAGATTACCCAACCGACGGCGTATTTGTGTTTGTTGGGCTCGATCCTAACACGGCCTTTTTGAAAGGCAGTGGAGTCGATTTAGACGAGCGCAACTTTATTAAAAGCGACGGGCGGCTAATGACCAGCGTCCCGGGCATTTTTGTAGCTGGTGATGTTAGAAGCGGCGCCACTATGCAAATTGCCAGTGCTACCGGCGAAGGTGCCACCGCCGCACTGATGATCCGCGAATACTTAGAAAACGGCGACAAACACCACGACGTCAACTCCTACGCAGAGGGCTAACCACTATGAGAAACCCCTTCGGAGGTTTCTCATCGAGCCAGGTCGCGGCAATAAATGCCGCCGACTTGGTCTGCTCTTCCCGAAGCAGAATAATTTATCGGAATCGGTCGGGGAAGTCAGTTACTACGCCGGCTAGCCCAAATTTAGCCCAGCGCTTGGCTTTGGCAGGATTGTTGAGTGTATAGGCGTAGAGTTGGTAGCCGCCGCGGGACATGGCGGTGATAAAACCGCTCCACAGCCACAGCTGATTCATTGCCAAAATTTTAGTATCAACTTGTTTGGCCCGGCGCGTAGCTATAATGCCACTCCACGATTCAATCACTATCTTTGGGACTGTTGGCATAAGTTTATGTAGCAAGAGCAGGGTTGGTTGGTTTTTGCTGGCCAGGTAAAACTTGCCCCGGTAATTTTTTAAGACTTTTACAATTGGCTCAACCGGCTCACCAGACTTGACTTCAATATATAGTGCCATCTTGCCGTCTATAGACTTTAAGGCCTCATCTAGTGTGGCTAATCTGCTTGTATCTTGTGGCAAACGGTTATGATAAAGAACCGGTACGCCGGCACTAGTCACCCTTACATCAAATTCAATCATATCAATGCCAAGTTCCAACGCTTTCTTCAGGCCTTCAATGGTGTTTTCGGGTGCTAGTCCGCGGGCGCCGCGGTGTCCGATGATTTTTAAGTTCGTCATCTACTGCCTAAAGTGTACAATGTTCGGGAGAAAAAAAGATGTTCGTCTGCCCAAAAAATCATTAAAGAGTCGATTGACCGCTATAAAGGTTGAAAGCTTAAGCTTAAACCCCTAGAATTAGAGCAATGATGGTGGGTAAATGACAAAAATTGCAATCAACGGATTTGGACGGATTGGCCGTAATGCTTTTAAGATTGCTTTTGAGCGGCCCGACTTGCAGATCGTAGCCATCAACGACCTAACCGATACCAAAACCCTGGCGCATCTGCTCAAGCACGACACCAACTACGGGACCTATGCCAAAGATGTCACGTTTGACGATAAAAATATAATCGTCGAGGGCAAACCGGTTCAGGTCCTGTCCCAGAAAGACCCCGGCGCACTGCCATGGAAAGACCTTGGTGTTGAAGTTGTTATAGAATCTACCGGCGTGTTTGACGATCCAGCCAAAGCCCGGGCGCACATAACTGCCGGCGCCAAAAAGGTCGTATTAACCGCCCCGGCCAAAGGTGATGGCGCGCAAACTATAGTGCTGGGTGTCAACGAAGATAAGCTGCCAACTGCCGGTGAAATCATCAGTAATGCCAGCTGTACCACCAACTGCATTGCGCCGGTGATGGCCGTTTTGCACAGCGCGTTTGGCATAGACAAAGCAATGATGACGACCATCCATAGCTACACGGCCGACCAACGCTTGCAGGATGCGCCACATAAGGATCTAAGGCGGGCACGCAACGCCGCCGAAAATATCGTGCCAACAACTACCGGTGCCACAATTGCCGCTACCGAAGCCCTGCCCGAGTTAAAGGGACTGTTCGGCGGGCTATCGATTCGTGTGCCAACGCCGGTTGTATCTTTGAGCGACTTCGCGATTGTTACCAAACAACCGGTTACTGTCGAGGCCGTCAATGCGGCCTTCAAAAAAGCCGCGGCTAACCCCTACTATCAGGGTATCCTGACAGTGACTGAAGAACCGCTGGTGAGCAGCGATTTTATTGGCAATAGCCACTCGGCCATAGTTGACTTAAGTCTTACAGATGTCGTAGGCGGTAACCTACTTAAAGTGGTGGCTTGGTATGACAACGAATGGGGTTACTGCAATCGCTTAGTTGAGCTAGTGGCCGATACTGGCCGAGCGCTAGACGGCAGTAACCAAGCCGCACCGGTTGAGGCTACGTCACCAACCAAAGAACATGCACCGACTCCACCGACTCCTGCTACACTAAGCGAACCGCCAACTGCGCCAATGACAATTCCGGTGGCTGCTCCACCAGAATCCACAAATCCTAATCCCAGAGTATGAAGATTGCTATTGCCGCCGACCACGCTGGCTTTACCCTGAGCGCCGAGCTCAAGGCATATTTAGTGGAACTCGGCCATAGCCCGGTTGATTTTGGTCCCGAAAAGCTGGACCCAAAAGACGATTACCCTGACTTTGTTCTGCCAGCCGCTAAGGCAGTAGCCGGCGGCTTATGTGAGCGCGGAGTCGTGATTGGCGGTGATGGTGAGGGGGAGGCAATGGCCGCTAATCGTATCAAAGGCGTGCGCTGCGCTGTTTTTTACGGACCCCTGTCAGCTCGTGGCGTAGTTGACGTCAACGGGCGAATCAGTCACGATCCATATGAAATTATTCGCTTAAGTCGCTTACATAATGATGCCAATATACTGAGTTTGGGTGCCAGGTTCTTAGCTTTGCCCGATGCCAAAAACGCCGTAAAGCTCTGGCTCGATACCGAGTTTTCAGGCGAAGCGCGCCACGCTCGCCGCAACACCAAGCTCGATAAAGAAAGCTAAAGAAATGCCAATCATCTGCCCAACTATCACAGCCGAAACTCCCGAGCAATATGCCACCCAGCTCAAGAAGGTTGCCGGCTTTGCGCAGCGCATCCAGATTGACCTAACCGACGGCCAGTTTGCCGAGCATAAAACTGTGGAACCGGCTGAAGTCTGGTGGCCGGCAGGCGTGGCAGCTGATATTCACTTAATGTATATCGATCCGCTGTCAGCCGTGGAACGATTGGTAGAGCACTCGCCCAATCTAATAATTGTCCATGCCGAAGCCGATACCGACTTCAAAAAAATCACCAAGCTTTGTCATCAGGCCGAGGTTGGGCTTGGTATTGCACTTCTACCCGACACTTCGGCCGAAGAAGCGCGGCCATTAATTGAGCCAGCCGAGCACGTCTTGATTTTTAGCGGTAATTTGGGCTATCAGGGTGGCAGTCGCGCCGACTTGGAATTAATTAAGAAAATCGAGTTTATAAAAAGTCGCCGGCCGGAAATTGAAATCGGTTGGGACGGCGGCATTAACGACCAGAACGTGTCAATTTTGAGCGCTGGCGGAGTTGATGTGCTAAACGTTGGCGGCTTTATTCAAAACTCGCCCGACCCGGAGCGGACTTTCAAAGCCCTGCAACGCATTGCCGATGAAACAGGGACGACATAGGCAGCTTTTCGCGCTATAATCATAAACAAGATGAGTGGGCAAACTAAGCGGTATTCTGTGCCGGAGCTAGAAAAAATCGCTAATGATATCCGCGAAGATATCATTAAAATGCTTTTGCGCGCCGGCAGCGGTCACTCCGCCGGACCGCTGGGGTTAGCCGATATTTTTACGGCGCTATATTTTGATGTTCTAGAACATAAACCCCACGACCCTAACTGGCCGGAGCGCGACATCCTAGTTTTAAGTAATGGCCACTGCGTGCCAGTGCGCTACGCGGCCATGACCCACGCCGGTTATTTTCCTCGCGAAGAGTTACTAACACTTCGCCAATTTGGCTCTCGCTTGCAAGGCCACCCGGAACGTTTGCGCTTGCCAGGGTTAGAAACTACCAGCGGCCCGCTTGGCTCTGGCTTGAGCCAGGCTGTCGGTATGGCCATAGGACTCAAAATCGACAGCGTTACCCACCGCTGGGTTTACTGCGTTATGAGTGACGGTGAACTTGACGAAGGTAATTCCTGGGAAGCCGTGATGTTAGCCGCTAAGTACAAACTAAATAATCTAATCGCCATTGTTGATCGCAATAATATTCAGATCGAAGGCCCGACCGAGACTGTTATGCCGCTGGAAAATCTGGTCGCCAAGTGGCAGGCCTTCGGCTGGCAGGTGCTAGAGATTGATGGCAACGATATCGCGGCGGTTATTAAAGCTTGCGACGAAGCCCGCGCGATTGAGAATAAACCGGTGGTAATAATCGCTCACACGGTGCCGGGCAAGGGTGTGGACTTTATGGAGTATGACTTCCATTGGCACGGTAAAGCACCCGATGCTGCCGAGGCCAAAAAAGCCCTCCATGAACTGCGAACTTTGGGTGGCCGAATTAAATCGGAGCACGAGAAATGACCGCTCGCATATCGTTCAAAAGTGTGCGCTGCACGCCGGATAATCCAGCTGGTTATTCGGGTTGCGCTACGCTTGACCCACTTTTGAACGAATACTCGCTCTTCCGCCAAAGAGAAAGGACTAAATAGATGATTGAGACACACTTGGCGCGTGGCGAGTTGAAGATGGAGCCAATCCGCGCCGGTTTTGGCCGCGGCCTGCTTGAAGCCGGCGGTAAATACCCAAATGTGGTTGGGCTCTGCGCTGATTTAACTGAATCAACCCATATGAATCTATTCGCCGATAAGTTTCCAGAGCGGTTCGTCCAAGTTGGCGTGGCGGAGCAAAACCTAGTAACGGTTGCGGCTGGGTTAGCGGCAGTCGGCAAACTTCCGTTTACGTCCAGCTACGCTGCATTTAGCCCGGGCCGAAACTGGGAACAAATCCGCACTACCATCGCCATAAATAATCAGCCGGTCAAAATCATCGGTTCGCATGCCGGACTATATACCGGCGCCGACGGCGCGACTCACCAGATGCTGGAGGATTTGAGCTTGATGCGTGCTTTGCCCAATATGGTGGTGCTAGCGCCTGGTGACGCCGTGGAGGCTCAAAAAGCCACCCTGGCAATGGTAGTAGATAAACGGCCTAACTACATGCGAGTAGCCCGTGAGGCTACACCGGTATTTACTACTGCTGTTACGCCGTTTGAAATCGGCAAAGCTTACGTCTGGCGCCAAGGTGGCGACGTCAGCTTAATCGCCACTGGCACAATGACCTATCAAGCACTGCTGGCGGCACGTCTACTGGAAGAAGACGGCGTTAGCGCCGAAGTCGTCCATGTTCCCACGCTCAAACCACTCGATAAGGTGACGATTTTAGCCAGCGCCGGCAAAACCGGCCGGGTTATAACGATTGAAGAAGGTCAGATTAACGGCGGACTCGGTGGTGCCGTTGCCGAAATTTTGGGCGAAAACTTACCGACACCGCTCAAGCGGATTGGTATGGACGACCACTTTGGTGAATCCGGTAAGCCGGAAGAACTGCTAAAACACTTTGGTCTAACCGCTCATCATATTGCTGTAGCGGCTCATCGCCAGCTGGCTCAAAGAAGGACAAGCTAATGCCGGTTAGTCTGGAACAAGCCAAGCGCAATTGCCAAGCGGCCCGTGAAGCGTTTGCGCGGGCCCGGCGCGAGCACTTCGCGTTCGGTGCATTTAATCTCGACAATCAAGAGACTTTAATCGCTGTAGCCCGCGCCGCGACAGCTCTTAAAGCGCCGGTTATTGTCGAGCTAAGTAAGACCGAGGCCGATATGATTGGCCTCGATAATGTCCGAGACTTGGTTGATAACTATAAGCGCCAGTATGGCTTAGAAATGTATCTTAACTTGGACCATAGCCCAACCGTCGAGGACTGCGTGGCGGCCATAAAAGCCGGTTTTGAGTGCATCCATATTGATATCAGCCAAGCTAACCACGATGCCTCACGTGAGGAAATTATTGCTAAAACACGCCAAGTGGTCGAGGCCGCCAAGCTAACCGACGCAATCGTAGAGGCCGAGGAGCGCTACTTTATGGGCTCATCAAATCTATATACCGAGACAATCGACCGAGAGGAGATTAAAAAGTATTTGAGCACGCCCGAAGGCGCGGCTGATTTTGTAGCCCAGACCGGCATTGAAACTTTTGCGGCCCAAGTTGGCAATTTGCACGGAGTTTATCCGGTACCAAAAGTGCTCGACCTGGAGCTGCTGGCCGAAATCCGCTCAGCCATAGACTGTAACATAAGTTTGCATGGCGGCAGCGATACGCCGGGTCACTACTTTATAGAAGCTGTTAAAATCGGTGTCACCAAGATTAACATCAATACCGATATGCGGATTGCCTACCGACGCACGCTCGAAAAAGAACTAGCCGCTAACCCAACCGAGTACGCCGTCATCAAGCTGATGGATAAGGTAATTAGTGCTGTCCAGAAAGTGGCCGAGGCTAAAATCGCCGACTTTAACTCCGCTGGCAAAGCCCACTAGTAGCTGTTAAAATTAGCGTAAGAATTATGGTCTGCAACAGGTGGGATAAATGATTGAAAAGCAGCTGGATATTTTAGCTGTTGGCGACGTGGTGACCGATGCGTTTATAAGACTACTCGACGAGGACGAGCGGGTCGAGAAACGGCCCGATGGCAATTGGCTGGCGATTCCGTTTGGCACCAAAGTGCCATTTGATCACACTGAAATAGTCGAGGGCGTCGGTAATGCCGCCAATGCCGCCGTTGCGTCGGCGAAGCTTGGTTTGAGCGCCGGCTTGGCGTCTAATGTCGGAGAAGATACATGGGGGCGTGATATTATTCACGCTTTGCAGACAAGCCATGTCGATACCCGTTTTGTCCGTATTAACACCGGCAAGCCCAGCCATTATCACTACGTCCTTTGGTATAAGGAGGAAAGAACCATCTTGGTGAACAGCGTCGACTACAATTACCGCTGGCCTCGTTTTCATATTAGCGATCTACCCCGATGGGTCTATTTTAGTTCCGTTGGCAAGTATGCCGGCGAGTACCACGATTATATTGCGGAGTGGCTAGAAGCGCACCTGACCATCAAACTAGCTTTCAACCCGGGCACTTTCCAAATTGAAATGGGTGCCAAGAAGTTGCGGCGGATATACGAGCGAACAGAGGTCTTGAGCGTCAACCGCGAAGAGGCCGTAGCCGTGAGCGGCGGTAATCATAGTGATATCCACGACCTATTTAATAAGTTGCATGCGCTTGGGCCAAAGATAGTTTTAATTAGCGACGGGCCTAAGGGCGCCTACGCCAGCGATGGCAGTCGTCGGTTTAAGATGCCGATTTACCCAGATCCCAGACCGCCGTACGAGCGCACCGGGGCGGGCGATGCTTTTAGTTCAACATTTGTAGCGGCGCTGGCGCGTGGCGCCGATATAGAGTCGGCGCTGCTGATGGCCCCAATTAATGCAATGAGCGTTGTCCAAAAAGTCGGTGCGCAGGCCGGCTTACTTAATATGGCCGAGATAAATCATTACCTGCACACCGCACCAGCCAGCTATCATCCGGAGAGGATATAGCCTTATGAGTCGCCCGCTGGCACGGCTACTAGGCGCGGATGAAAACGATGTAGCGGCACTGGTGATGGGCCTGGAAAAATTAGCCGGACATCCAGCCATCGACGTCCATTTAGTACTAGAAATTGAAAAAGTTGCTGCTGAGCGCTCTAGCCAACTGGGACTCGACCCAGCCGACACCACTGCTCAGGAGCTCTACCACACGCTACTGGCCCGCTTTGAGCAGGACGAAAACCGGTTTGTCAGAACACTGGGTGCTACCGGCCGCCACGGCCATGAAGCACTGCTACCGCTGATTATTAAAAAGTTAGCCAAGGCCGATATGCCGCGTAGTTGCTGGGCCTTAAAACATACCACTGCCAAGGCTCTCCTAAAAGCTTGCCCGCCCAAAGCCACAATGAAACACCTTAATTACCGGACTCTGGATTCATTACTTAAGCGCGAGTCGGTCGAGGAAATTTTAGC
This sequence comes from uncultured Candidatus Saccharibacteria bacterium, assembly GCA_964442325.1. GTDB lineage: Bacteria > Patescibacteriota > Saccharimonadia > Saccharimonadales > UBA10212 > CAYTYX01. The sequence continues at coordinate 34,957 of CAYTYX010000002.1, read as the reverse complement.
CGCCGCACCATTTTTAGAAACTAGCGGCTGGGGTCAGCGTTTTACCAAGCAATGCGCTCGGCTCAAAGCCGGCGACTTTGAGCACCGTCCAATCGAAATAATTGCTATGTCCACCAAGCTCTATGCGGATTTGCCTAACCGCGGAGCAATTGTAGGCTACGTACCATTGGTTGGTGCAGTGGCAGTTTGGCCAGCCCGTTTGAGTGTTTCGCGCGGCTTAGTCTTGGCGGTTTTAGTACTACAGGCTATGCAGAGCCTGCGCCTAAGTAGCAGTTGGCTGGAGTTTAGCCAGATGAGCCCCGACTTTAGTAAACTTGTGGCCGATGTTCTGGCTGGGCAGCCGGCTAGCGCCGGAAGGCTCGCTGGCCAGCCTGTCAGCTGGCAGAATCTTGTCTATCACTATGGTCAAATCCCTCGCAAGAAATTGCCGCCTCAGTTTGAAAGGTTGCATACGGAAGGCTTTGACTTGCTAATCCCCGAAGCCGTTCTACGTCAGCTCCAGCCGGATTTACGTTGGTGGCTGGGTCTTAATTACATCGGGCAATCCAAAGACAGGACAATCTCTTTTAATCTGGTGGATGTAGCCATTAACTCGGCCAATCAAATCAGTCATCAAGCGGCTACCGCCAACAGCCTTAATCAAGCAGTCAAGGACGAGCTAATCAGCCGCTACCTAAGAAACGAGTGGGTAGAGGATGCCCTGCTGTCGCAACTAGAAGAAACGAGTCGGGTTTAAAATGTATCAAATCTGTGTATCTGGAGCTGCCAAAGGCCAAAGTGTCGCTCAGGGCGCCAGGCTAGCCGCGGAACTTGGCGCAGCCATTGCTCGCGGCGGCTACTCGCTACTAACCGGCACAACCACCGGTTTGCCAGATGATGCCGCGGCCGGCTATAAAAAGGCCGGCGGTAAGATGAGTTTTGGCTTGAGTCCCGCCTCGACCAAAGAAGAACACGTTTTTAAGTACCGCTTGCCTACCAAAAATTACGACGCGATTTTATATACCGGCTTACACTACGCCGGCCGCGATGCGTTGTTGATTGGTTCGGCTGACGCCGTAGTAACTATTGGCGGCCGGCTTGGCACTTTGCACGAATTCACGATTGCGGCCGAAGCCCATACGCCAATCGGCATATTGGAAGGCGCCGGTGGTATATCCGACCAAATCCAAGGCTTACTAAAACTCTTACCCAACGCAAATCCGGAGCTGGTGATTTTTGATGCCGATGCCGACGAGCTAATCAAAAAACTCACCAAACTCCTAGATAAATTGCATTCCCACTACCGTAGCCTCTATAACTAAAGTGGTTGTGCTTGAGTAGTAAAAATAATATATTTAGCCTATGATTAAGAACCAAAAAGGCTTCGCTCACATCGCAATGGTGCTGGCAGTTATCGTGGTTGCCGCAGTCGGCTTCACTGGCTGGTGGGTCTGGCGCGATAACCATAAGACCAAGCCGGCGATCACCAGCTCCTCTACACCAACTTCGAACATTTCAACAGTACCAGCCACAACCCAAAAGTACCTCACTATTAAAGAATGGGGTGTTCGAATGAAACTCGTATCCAATATATCTGATATTTACTACACTGTTAACGGACAGGATATTTCGTTGGGCCTAAGATCTCTTGACCAACTTGAGACTAAAGATGGTTCTTCTTGCCAGCCTGATAAAAATTCAGTGGTTTTAATAACCAAATATAACGCTACTGAATATCAAAATTTTCTAAAATCCAGCGGCTACGAAAACAACGCCATACATATCGGAAACTATTACTACTGGAAAACCGTGGCGGATCCACCCACGCCACTATGTGGCTATAATTCTGACGGCACTCTAAGTACATCTGCGAACAGTAAAGTTCAGGCTGAAATATCAGCAGCTAGTACTTTAGAAGCTCTCCCCCAATAGTTATTGTTACAATTAGGAGTGACCAAATTTAAGTTGGTAAGCGATTATAAACCAACCGGTGACCAGCCGGCGGCGATTGCTGCTTTGACGGAAGGATTGAATAAAGGTGCTAAGCATCAAACTCTGCTTGGTGTGACCGGCAGTGGCAAGACCTTTACAATGGCAAACCTTATTAACAACTCCCAAAAGCCGACACTCGTTTTGAGCCATAACAAAACCCTGGCCGCTCAACTCTATAACGAATTTAGGATGTTCTTTCCAAATAATGCAGTCCACTATTTTGTCAGCTACTTCGATTACTATCAGCCAGAAGCCTACATCCCGCGTACCGATACTTATATTGAAAAAGACAGCGACATCAACGAAGAAATTGATCGCTTGCGCCACGCTGCGACGGCTTCGTTACTTAGCCGCCGCGACGTAATAATAGTTGCCAGTGTCTCTTGTATTTACGGCATTGGCTCGGTAGAAGATTACGACCATATGGCTGTTAGGTTAAAAACTGGCGAGCGCCGGTTGCGTGATAAATTTATGCGTCAGCTTACCGACATCCAGTATCATCGCAACGATATGGCATTTGAGCGCGGCAATTTCCGCGTCCGCGGGGATGTAGTTGATGTTTTTCCAGCCGGCGAAGAAAGTGCCTACCGCGTGGAGTTTTTCGGCGAGGAACTAGAGCAAATGACTCGCATCAACCCATTAACCGGCGAAGTTGAAGCCCGTCTCAAAGAACTGACTATTTTCCCAGGCTCGCACTATGTAACGCCGCACGAAAAATTAAAACTAGCCCTGGTAAAAATCAGACAAGAGGCCGATGAGCGCATTGCCGAGTTCAAACGCCAGGGCAAGTTAATCGAAGCCCAAAGATTAGAACAACGCGTTAAGTTTGATATTGAAATGCTAGAGCAAACAGGTTTTGTAAAAGGCATAGAGAACTACAGCCGCTATTTAACCAACCGCGAAGCCGGCGAGCAACCAGCCACACTGATGGACTACTTCCCCGATGATTATCTACTTCTGGTTGACGAAAGCCATATGTGTATCCCGCAGGTGCGCGGAATGTATAACGGCGATCGGGCCCGCAAGGAAGTTTTGGTAGAGCACGGTTTTCGTCTGCCGAGCGCGCTGGATAACCGACCGCTGACTTTCACTGAATTTGAGCGCCATATGAATCAAGTAGTCTATACAAGCGCCACACCGGCCGAATACGAACTTAGCCGCAGTCCCAAGCCAGTCCAGCAAATTATCCGACCAACCGGCTTACTGGATCCGGAAATTGAGGTTCGACCGATTGATGGGCAAATCGATGATTTAATCGCCGAAATCCGCGAACGGGTCGCTAAGTACCAGCGTGTGCTGGTCACGACTCTAACCAAACGGATGAGTGAAGATCTGGCAGAATATTTAAAAGAGCTTGATATGAAAGTTTCCTACATCCATAGCGAAGTTGATACGCTGGAGCGCACCGATATTTTGCGCGATTTACGACTAGGGGTGTACGACGTACTGGTTGGCATCAACCTGTTGCGCGAAGGCCTAGACTTGCCGGAAGTTAGCTTAGTGGCGATTTTAGATGCCGATAAAGAAGGTTTTTTGCGTAGTGAGCCAGCACTTATTCAAACTATCGGCCGGGCTGCACGACACGAAGAAGGCCGCGTGCTGATGTACGCCGACCGCATTACCGGTAGTATGAAGCGGGCGATTGATGAAACCAATCGTCGGCGTGAAATTCAGCGCAAATATAATGAGGAGCATAACATTACGCCGCAAAGTATCGTGCGGGCAGTTGGCGATATGCTACCGCGCGAAGCCGGTCCGGAAAAACCTAAACTAGATCTAAAGAAAATACCAAAAGACGAGTATGCATTCTTAATTAGAGATTTAACTAGCCAGATGGATTTGGCGGCTGCGAATTTGGAATTTGAAAAAGCCGCGGAACTCCGCGACTTGATAGAAGAAGTCAAAGCCAAGTTGTAATTTGGGAAATGGGTAGGGCAATCGTAAAGACGAGGGTGGACGGAGGCAGGCCCTAAGGCCCACCTCCGTCACGCCGAATTTCATGCGGCTACGAGCTCTTCTTCGAGTGCTTCTGGCATCGCGGCGATCTTCTCGAGCGCAGCAAGTGCGTCGTCATGTGCCGACGGGCCGTGGAAGCCGAAGATGAAGCTTGTGACGTCTCCGTTGTCGCTCGTCTTCTCCGAACCGTCGAAAAGTGTGATGAGGCGGAGATCCCCGACTTTCCCGCGAATGTGGGTCATCAGAACCTCGCGCTTGTTCAGCACCTCATGGTCGACGATGCCAAGGAGCTCTGCGGCTCCATTGTCGGAGCGGATCGTGAGATCTCTGATCCGAGCAGCACCAGACACGTGCTCTCCCTTCGGTTGATGGTACATTGCCCTACCCGACCAACAAAAACAAAGCCTAGGCCAGGTCTTTGCTGATTGGTGCTAATATAACACTAATGCTAATTTGTGTCAAAGCCGATTATATCCGGTAAATTTGTTATAATACCTTTAAGTTTATGAGCAAATTGTCTAGGGACGATGTCCTAAAATTAGCGCGCCTTAGCCGCCTAAAACTAAGTGACGCCGAAGTTGAGCGCTTTCGCGGCGAATTATCCGAAATCCTAGGTTATGTCGAGGTATTGGACAAAGCCGATACTGCTGGGCTAGAGCCAACCTACCAAGTTACCGGGCTCAAAAATGTCAGCCGGCCGGACTCTGTAAAGCCCTACCAAGCCTTGGCCAAAGAATTACTAAAAAATGCACCGGCAGTCGAGGCCGGCCAATTTAAAGTTAAGCGAGTGTTATAACAGATGGACGCTTGGCCAAACCTAGCCGATATTGCCGCCAGTGTAAATTCCGGAAAATCTAAAGCTGCTAATTTAGTAGAAAAATCTCTGGTCGTGCTGGCCGAACATAAGGATTTTGATGTAACCATTAGTACGCTTGAAGAGCGAGCCAGAACACGTGCGTACGAAATAGACAAACAAGTTGAGTCTGGTAAGAATGCCGGCCGACTTGCCGGTGTGCCGTTCATTGCCAAAGATAATTTTTTGACGTTTGGCGGCAAGACTACCGCAGCCAGTAATATTTTGCGACCATTTGAAGCGCCCTACCAGGCCACTGCTATTGAAAAGCTAGAGGCTGAGGGCGCAATCTGCATCGCTAAATCTAATCTTGACGCCTTTGCTCACGGCGCCAGTACCGAAAATAGCGACTGGTTCGTAACCAAAAATCCACACGATAAAACTCGCGTGCCGGGTGGTAGCTCCGGCGGCTCAGCCGCTGCTGTGGCCTTGCGAATCGCGCCATTTGCGGTCGGTACCGATACGGGTGGCTCGATTCGCCAGCCAGCCAGCTTTTGTGGCGTGGTTGGCTATAAGCCCACCTATGGTTTGGTGAGCCGAAGCGGCGTGGTAGCTATGGCTAGTAGCACCGATGTAATTGGGCCGCTGACAACAAACGTCGAAGACGCAGCCCTGGTTTTAGATATAATGGCCGGCCGTGATGAGCTGGACAGCACGACAATTGAGCGACACAAGTCCGGATATACTGATTTGCCACTTGGCCTAAAAGGCAAAAAAGTTGGTGTGGTAGCCGAATACTTTGATGACAGTCTGCAGCCAGAAGTCAGGCAAGTAATCGTGAGTGCCATAGATTTACTAAAAAAAGCCGGTGCCGAAGTCAGCCAAGTCAGTTTACCAAGCTTGCCGCTCGCTTTGGCGGTTTACTACATCATCTGCCCAGCCGAAGTTAGTAGCAATTTGGCACGTTACGATGGCCAGCGATACGGCCACTTTGCGCCTGAGGCAAAAAATCTAGAAGAGAGCTATGAACTAGCCCGCGAACAAGGCTTTGGCGCCGAAGCCAAGCGGCGCATTATGATTGGCACGCACGTATTAAGCAGCGGCTACTACGACGCCTATTACAAAAAGGCCCAAACCGTACGGACAAAAATCATCAACGAATTTGACCAAGCCTTTAAAGCGCACGATTTCCTGGTTGGTCCGGTAGCGCCGACTGTCGCCTTTAAAATTGGTGAAAAAACGGCCGATCCGCTGAGTATGTACCTGGCCGACATTATGACCGCTGCGGCTAATATTGCCGGCATCCCAGCAATCAGCGTTCCGGCTGGCAAAGACGGCGACTTACCAATTGGCTTACAAATTATGGCTGCCCAAGGTAGCGATCGGCAACTGCTGGGTTTTGCAAAAAGCTTTGAGGAGATTGCCAAGTGGTAACCATCGCCTTAATTATCTTTGTAGCTTTTGGCATCTTGATGATGACTGGCTTGGGGCTTCTAACTAACCGTGTGCCGCGGCCAATGAACCAGCAGCATTTTCGAAATCGCTGGGAAGAACTGCTAAGTATGGTCAAATCGCCGGAAGGGATGGTGCTAGCAGTAATTAATGCCGACAAATTACTGGACGAGGCACTCAAAAAACGCAGTTTCCACGGTAAAACTATGGGCGAGCGCCTAGTTAGCGCTCAGCGAGTATTGAGCGACAACGACGGTGTGTGGTACGCGCACAAGCTCCGTAATAGATTAGTTCACGAACACCACGAGCGCCTGCGCCCGGACGAAGCCAAAAAAGCCCTAGCCGGCCTTAAGCAAGGTCTGCGCGACCTGGGGGCACTATGAGCAAATACCTCCCAACTATTGGCATCGAAACTCACGTTCAGCTTAAGACCAAGACCAAACTATTTAGCGCCGTTGATAACGATGCCCGCAGCGCTAAACCAAATACGCTAATTAGCCATATTGACGTGGGTATGCCCGGAGCCTTGCCGGTACTTAACGAAAAGGCGCTAGAATTGGCCGTACGCGCAGGATTGGCTCTAAATGGCGAGCCGCAAAAATTCAGTAAGTTTGACCGCAAACATTATTTTTACCCCGACTTGCCCAAAGGCTATCAAATCACCCAATACGACCAGCCGATTATTAAAGGCGGTGAAGTTGAAATTGAGGTTGCAGGCAAGAAAACCAAAGTTGGGATTGTCAGAGTGCATCTGGAAGAAGACGCCGGTAAGACGATTCACCAAACCGGTGCTGATTATTCACTAGTAGATCTAAATCGTGCCGGCACGCCGCTAATTGAAATTGTCAGCCAACCAGATATGCATAGTGCGGCTGAAGCTAAGGCTTACGTGCGCGAGCTTTACCTAATAATGAAGTATGCCGACGTGTCCGATGCCGATTTATATCACGGTCATATGCGCTTTGATGTAAACGTCAGTGTCAGTATCGACCCGGCCAAACCCGGTACGCGCACGGAGACCAAGAACTTAAACAGCTTCCGAGCTGTTGAGGACGCGGTAGCTTACGAGATTAAACGCCAAACCGAAGAGTTAGAAAAAGGTAGCAAGATTGTCCAAGAAACCCGCGGTTGGGATGAGGCTAAGCAAAAGACCACGAGCCAGCGTGGCAAAGAAGAAGCCGAAGACTACCGTTATATGCCCGAACCCGACATCCCCCCAATTGAACTAGAAGAAAATTACATTACAAAACTCAAGAAGGGCTTGCCAGAACTCCCTACCTCAATCAGGCAGAAACTGGGTAAAATAGGACTCGACATAAGAGCTATTGAAGACATCTTAGATAACCCCCAGATCTATCAGAGAATATCCGAAGTAATAGCTCAAGGGGCAGTTCCTGAAAACATTCGTCGAATAGCCTATGACCTATTAGAGAGCCCTGAGAGGCTGAAGATTAGCGTAGAAAATCATATCAAAGTGGCTGAGGCCGTGAGAGTTAAAGCCTCGAGTTCTACTACTGCAAGTCATACACTAAGCATTCTAATGAATGACCCATACTACAAAGACATAGATGAACTTATAGAAAAAAACTCCCAGATTTCAGATGAGTCAGAAATCGAAAGAATTGTTGAAGGGGTCATCAAAGAAAATCCGAAAGCGGCCGAAGACGTTAAAAACGGTGAAGCCAAGGCTATCGGCTTTTTGGTTGGCCAAGTTATGGCTAAATCTAAAGGTCAAGCCAATCCCGAACTAGCCCAAAAAATTATCAAGACCCAGCTAGGGGCCTAGTTGTGCTTACAGTTTATTAATTTTATAATGTAGCTATGGATACAGCTGCACAAGTTCTACTCATCATCGTTAGCGCCACCCTCGCGGTTTTCTTGGTTACCCTTAGCATAGCTCTTTATTATCTAATCTCATTCTTGCGTGACGTTAAGCGTATTAGCGGCCGCGCCGACAGTGTAGCAAGCGCTGTTGAATCAGCCGCTCACGCGTTTGAGCGAACTGCCTCGCCTCTAGCGATACTCAAATTGGTTGGCGGTATAATTAATAAAGTTCATTCAGGCAAATCTAAGAGGAAGGAATAATTATGGCACAAAATAAATCTGGCAAGTTTGCATTAGGTGCATTAGTAGCTGGAGCAGCCGGCTACGTAGCTGGTATTTTAACTGCACCGAAAAGCGGCAAAGAAACCCGAACAGACATTAAAGATAAGGCCGGTGAAGTAAAGAGCGAGGCAGAACAGCAATTACACAATGCCGAAGCTGAGCTTAGAGAACTAGCAGGCAAAGCTCAAGCTAAGGGCGGACAACTAAAGGGTAAGGCTAAGACGGAATTTAATGTCGCTGCCGCAAAGGCTAAAAAGGCCCAAGTCAAAGCCGGTGAAGTGTTAGCTGCTGCTCGCAAGGGTAAAGCTAAAAATCCGGAGCTCGACGCGGCTGTGAAGCAAGTCAAACAAGCCAAGAAAAACTTACTCAAATACCTAAAGACTTAAAAATATAAATCTGTTGTAAAACTAAGGGTCGCTATCGAGAGCGACTCTTTTTATAATGGTTGTAATGAGCAAGACGGGGGTAAAACTAAAACCTAGTGATTATGTGCACTTACATAATCACACCCAGTATTCGTTATTGGATGGCCTAACCAAAATCCCAGAGCTGGTGGATAGGGTTAAAGAAATGGGCATGGATACCATTGCCGTGACCGACCACGGCACAATGAGCGGCATTATTGAGTTTTATCAAATGGCGAAAAAGACCGGCATTAAATCGATTGTCGGTATGGAAGCCTATGTTGCCCCGCGCAAGCACACCGACAAAGACCCCGTAAAAGATCGGCAGCAATATCACCTGACAATGCTGGCCATGAATCACGCCGGCTATCAAAACTTGATGGAACTATCTAGTCTAGCTAATCTAGACGGCTTTTATTACAAACCTCGCATTGACCACGACTTAATTAAAAAATATAGCGAAGGCATTATTATTCTAAGTGGTTGTGCGGGTGGCGAGGTGGCAGAAGCTCTGCGGGCTGGCCAGTATGATCAAGCTAAGAAAATAGTCGAGTGGTACAAGAGCGTTTTTGGCGATCGTTACTATATCGAGCTCCAAGATCACGGACACCCCGATCACCCCAGCCATTGGGATGAACAAAATCGGGTCAACGACCAGTTATTAAAAATGGCAAAAGAACTAGACATTCCTGCCGTTGTTACCTGCGACGCCCACTACTTAAAGCGCGAGGACCAAGAGGCTCATGAGATTTTGCTATGCGTCCAAACCGGCGCATTTTTAGACGAAACCGACCGGATGAGCCTAAAAGATTTTGAGCTGCACGTAATGGATCCAAAAGAAATAATTGCTCGTTGGGGCGATGAGCACCCAGAGCTTATCACCAATACCAAAAAAATTGCCGAGCGCTGCAACCTAGAGATTGAGCTAGGCAAAATCCTAATTCCCAAATTTCCAGTCCCGGAAGGCGAGACCGAAAGAAGTCTACTAGAGAAACTAGTTTGGCAGGGCTTGGTTTGGCGATATGGCGACATGGAACGTCAGGATTCCCAGAAATTATCTGTCGCCGAAGCCAGGAAAAAGCTATCCAAAGACGTAATCGAACGAGCCAATTATGAATTTGGCGTAGTGGAGCGGATGGGCTTTAGCGGCTATTTCTTAATTGTGGCAGACTTTATTAACTGGGGAAAAGATAATGGTGTGATTTTTGGGCCTGGTCGGGGAAGTGCCGCTAGCTCGATTTTGGCCTATAGCTTACGAATAACCGACATTGACCCGCTGGCCTACGACCTACTGTTTGAGCGATTCTTAAATCCCGACCGCATAAGTATGCCCGATATGGACATTGATATTCAGGACGACCGCCGCGACGAAGTAATTGATTACTGTATTCAAAAATATGGCACTGACCGGGTAGCCAATATCGTAACCTTTGGCCGGATGGCTGCCCGTAACTCCGTGCGTGATGTGGCCAGAGTGCTGCGTGTTCCTTACGGTGACGCCGACCGTTGGGCTAAGATGATTCCACCACCGGTCCAAGGCCGCCACACACCACTCGCCAAACACCTCCAGGCTGTGCCCGAGCTAAAAAGCGAGAAAGCCAGCAGTCCGGAAGCCGCTAGAGTCTTTGATCTGGCAACCAAGCTGGAGGGAACGATTCGCAGCCACGGTGTTCACGCCGCCGGAGTTGTAATTGCGCCGGACGATCTAGTTAAGTTTGTTCCTTTGGAACGTGCCGCCAAAGGTGTAATCGCAACCCAGTACTCGATGTGGCCAATCGAAGACCTTGGTCTATTAAAAATGGACTTTTTGGGGCTATCAAACCTAACTACCATCAAGAACACCCTTCGTATTATCAAAAAAGTCGAGGGTAAGGGTATAGATATTAGCCAGATTCCGCTAGACGATGCCAAAACCTATAAATTATTGCAAAAAGGCGACACAGTCGGCGTATTTCAGTTGGAGTCATCTGGGATGACGCGTTATCTAAAGCAGCTTAAACCAAGCGTGTTTGAGGATATTGTAGCGATGGTGGCGCTTTATCGGCCCGGGCCGATGCAGTGGATTGATGATTTCATTGCTCGCAAAAACGGCCTGCGTAGCATCGAATACTTACATCCGGTTATGAAGCCGGCACTAGAGAGTACTTACGGAGTGATTGTTTATCAAGAGCAGGTGATGCAAATTAGTAAGGATATGTGCGGCTTCAGCGGCGGCCAGGCTGACACGCTGCGTAAAGCCATCGGCAAAAAGATTCCATCGGTTATGGCCAAAATGAAAGACGAGTTTATTGAAGGTGGAATTAAGACGGTCGGAGCCGACCGCCAACTAATGGAGCGCTTCTGGGGACAGCTGGAAGACTTTGCGGCTTATTGCTTTAACAAAGTGCACTCGGCCTGCTATGCCCTGATTGCTTATCAGACAGCTTATTTAAAAGCCCATTACCCTTCGGCGTTTATGGCGGCGCTTATGACCAGTGATTACGATGACACCGACCGCCTAGCTATCGAGATTACCGAGTGTCGCAATCTGGATATCGAGGTTCTGCCGCCCGATGCTAACGAGTCGTTCCACGAATTTGCAATCGTGCCAGGTAAAAATCAAATTCGCTTTGGCTTAGATGCCATCAAAAATGTTGGCCACGGCGCGGCCGAAGAAATTCTGCGCGCCAGAGAGGCCGCTGGCGGCCAGTTCGCCAACCTGGAAGAATTTTGCCGCCATGTCAGCCCACACATCGCCAACCGCAAAACGCTAGAAAGTTTGACGAGGGCTGGCGCACTCGATCGCTTTGGTGAACGAGGCTTGTTATTTAACAACCTGGACAATATTTTGGCGTTGGCCAACCGGTTCCATAAAGATGCTGCCAGCGGCCAGGTCGATTTATTTGGTAGCGGTGACGAAATTCCGAACGCAGAATCCAGTGTGCATCTAAATCTAGACGCCAACGGACCCACTTATAGTGAAGCCGAGCAACTAGCCTGGGAACGGGAGCTGCTAGGCCTTTACCTAAGCCAGCATCCACTGGCTGCGTTCGAACAACAGTTAAGCCAAAAGGCTACACCGATTACTAAACTTGGCAGCCAGCTAGAGGGCCGGCCGGTAACAATCGGCGGCAGTGTTGGTGATGTGCGCGCGATTGTGACCAAGAACGGCGCTAAGATGGCGTTTGTAAAATTATCCGATACTTCCGGCGAAATAGAACTAGTGGTATTTCCAAAAATTTACACGCAGACCGAAGATTTATGGGAACGAGACCAGATTTTACTTGTGCGCGGTAAAATCGGTGCTGCCCGGGCAGGCGATAACGGCGAGCTCAAGGTTTTAGTAGACGGCGCTAGCAAACTAAGCGATACCCCGGCGCTAGAGGCCGTAGCCGCTACGGTTGAATCAGCGCCAGTCGTTGCAGAGTCTTCGGCTGGGCGGCTTTACATACGTCTAGAAAATAGCGACAACCAATCGCTTTTAGTTGAGCTAAAGCAAAAACTAGATAGCCACCAAGGTAAAACCGAAGTTGTGCTGGTGACTGGCTTAGACAAGCAGGCCATAAAGTTGCCGCAAACAATTGATGTATCCGAAGAAAGCGTCAGAGAACTAGCTCAAATGTTCGGCCCAACCAACGTCGTGTTCAAGTAGGCCTATCTAACAAGTCCGGCGGTCTGAGTCAAGGAATAGGCCAAAAAGATTACCGTAACTAGCGCCAAGTCAATTAGCGGGTGGTGGGCCACAAACCGCTCGCCGCGGCGCAGGGCCCTTCGGAAAGCGATTAGGTGACGGCCAATTATCAACCCAAGACTAGCGGCAATTATTGCTACGGCTACGGTTGTGCCGGCGCCGGCCACGGACATACCGGCAAATGCTAGCTGGGCGTGTGAGGTTTTAGTTGGTGGAGACTGGTCATTTATGGACGCTGTACCTAGCAAAGAAGTGCTAGCCAAATTCGCGCTAGACGCCGGGTCGCCGTAAAAGGCTACAACAATCGTCATTGGACCGCCACCGGCTGCCTTATAGTCACTGCTTTGGGCTACCCCAAGCCCAATTTGGCTAAAGTCTTTATTTAAGATATTGGCTCTGTGCTCGGCACTAGCCATCCAGGCGTTAATGGTCGAACTTTCGTTACTAAAACCGGTTGCGAGATTCTCACCAAGTTCTTGATAAGAGTAGTTTTGGGCAGTTACAAATACCCATGGTGGCTGGCCGGAAGGCGTGTTATGGCTCCAATAATCTAAACTGGCCATATTTTTAGCCTTATTTTCGGCTGCTAGATCGAGCGACTTATTGAGTTTGAGTGGCGTCAAACCGTCTTTAACCCGCTGGGCGTTGGTATCTTTTAATAAATTATTAATATTCATACTGGTGGCATAACCCAGCACTCTTTGGTCTGGGTGGCCGAGGCTAGATAACGCGCCGCCTCTAATAACCAATGAAAACATCAAACTAATTGCCACCAAAAGGGGTAGATAAGGCCAATAAGCCTGTTCAAATACGCGCGCGCTTACGCTGCGCGGCTTGTGCCGATGCCTAAAGCTATATGGATGAGGAAGTCTTTTTATTTTTGCCATTACCACTATTATTTTATAACTAAGCGAAGCTTATGCCAATACCGAGTATTGTAAGTGATAAAGAGCCATTGCGGCGACTTGGGCGACATTAAATGACTCTTTAGCGCCGAGCATCGGAATCTGTATAATTTTATCTACCTTAGCTAGCGTTTTTGCATCCAAGCCATCAACTTCATTACCAACAACCAGCGCTACTTTGCAGCCGGGCGTAAATTGGTGCAGGACTAAAGCATCTGGTGTTTGCTCTAATGCCACGATCTCAAAATCTTCTGATTTTAGCGTGGCTAAGACCCCATTAATATCCGCCGTGTGTTCCCATTTAACTGATTTTTCGGCGCCAAGAGATGTTTTAGTTATCTGCTTGTCTTGCTTGGCGGCTAGATGCGGCAAGCGCGCATCATTCTTCCCAGCCGGATATGGCGTATAGCCTGTTAAATAAACCTTGAATACCCCCAAGCCATCAGCGGTTCTCAAAAGTGAGCCGACATTATGGGCCGAGCGTACATCGTGTGCTACCAAAACAATCAGTCGCTTCATCTGACTTCACTATAAACTACCGGCCGCTACCAGAGAAAATTCTTATTGTTTATAGTAGAATAAGAAGTAAGAATGAGTGGGGACGTTAGAACCGACGAAGAGCAAGCCACCCAGCGTCGGGCGGGTGTCTTACATATGAACTATGTCGATACCCGTAGCGCCGACAAAGTATTATATAAGGCCATCCTGAACCCAGACGAGCTGCGCAGTCTACGCGTCATACCGCTTAGCGCCGATGAACACAATATAAACTTTGGTATTACTACAACCACGTCCCAGCAAACGCTTAATCAAATCAAAGCTCGCTTTCTAGATCAACACCTCGGTTTTTCATTGATTTCCGAGTCCGGATTTGAAGATTACATGCGTCTGTACAATCCGCCTCCAACCGTACATTACCAAGATATATCAATAGCTGGTAACGATAAAAACTTGTTGGGGGAAGTTAGTGCCACCTTGGCTGCTGTCCGGGCTGACGATATGCTGGCCTATTTGGTTAAGCAGGCTTATGCGCTTAAAGCTAGTGACATCCATATGGAATGCCAAAAAGCCGAAGTGCGGGTACGCTTTAGGGTTGACGGCGTGCTGCACCCAGTGGCTCAGCTGGCCTACGATAAGTACCGCCAGCTGCTGTCGGCTCTGGCAATTGCCGCCAATATCTCTACCGGTGCTGACGAGGCCCAAACCGGCCACGTAAATAAACAATACACGCTGGCGACCGGCGAGCAAGTCACCGTCAATCTGCGCGTCGAAACCGTGCCTACGGTCTATGGTATGGACGTTGTAATGCGCATATTCAATCTGAAACTGGAGTATTTCAAACTCGAGAACCTTGGTCTTAGCCAAGCCGAGGCTGCCGTGGTAGACGACGTTATAAAACACCCAACCGGCATGGTAATGGTGGTAGGCCCAACCGGCTCCGGTAAAACCACTACGCTTTATAGTTTGATAAATACGCTCAACACACCGGAGCGCAAAATTATCACCCTGGAAGATCCGGTGGAATATTTTATGCCCGGCGTGGTCCAAATTCCGGTGACTGGAGAGCTGGAAGGCGAACAATTTGCCGAAAAGTTGCGCGCAGTCTTGCGGCTAGATCCAGATGTCGTGATGATAGGCGAAATCCGCGATCAAGACACCGCTAAAACCGCTCTCCAGGCAGCCCTAACCGGCCATTTGGTTTTATCGACTTATCATGCCGCCAGTGCTGCCGCTGCGCTTAGCCGATTGCTCGACTCAGTTGGAATTAATCCGCTATTTGCCAGCGCGATTCACTTGATTATGTCCCAACGGCTGATACGCCGCCTAGATGAACAAACTAGGGTTGCCTACCAGCCCGACGAAGCTTTGCGCCAACAACTCCAAGCTGCGATTGACAGTTTCCCACCCAATATCCCCAAACCCGACCTTAGCAAGGCAACTCTTTATAAAGCCGGTACTTCCCAGCAGAACCCGTTTGGTTACAGCGGCCAGATGGCGATTCGCGAGCAGCTGCTAATGACGCCCGGCGTCCAAAAACTGCTGCGCCTGCCACCCAATCAGGTCACCACTGAGATGCTTCAGGCCGAGGCTGTCCGCGAAGGAATGCTAACTATGCTGCACGATGGTCTGCTAAAGGCTTTGGCTGGTCAAACCAGTCTAGAGGAAGTGTACCGAGTAGTCGGATAGTTTCTTCTTTAAATCTGTCCTTATTAAATATCCCAGTTTCTTCTAGTGCTTCAGCGTCCGACTGGGGCTGGTCCTTCTCTTTCGAGTACACAGGCGCTTTGCCGCCGTCTGCGACTACTCGCAGATGGTCCGGCGAAGAATAAGGTACTTCAACCTTATCGTCGACAAGGCGAAAGTTAAAGCGATTATTACCGGTGCCAAAATAAAATACTTGCCCATGTCTATCAATGTAAGGCTTCTCGACTCGGTCTATCATTCTTACAATTTAACACAAACCCTCCTTGATAAAAGGGGTGATTTAGCGTAGTATATACGGGACTTATGGAGAGTTTAATCCAACAAATCGAGGCCAAGCACAAAAAAGGCCAGGTAGTCGACGCACGTAGCGGCGACACTGTTCGCGTGCACCAAAAAGTTCGCGAGGGCAACAAAGAGCGCATACAGGTTTTTGAGGGCTTAGTAATCAGAACCAACCGCAAAGGCAGCCTGACTTCCAGTTTAACTGTCCGCCGAATTGCCAGTGGTGTTGGTGTTGAAAAGAACTTTATGATTCATTCCCCAGGCATTTTAAAAGTCGAGATAACCAAGCGCAGTCGCGTCCGACGCAAATACCTAGGCTATATGCGCGCACTAACCGGCCGCAGTGCCCGCTTGTCCGGTGTCGAGTTTGATCGCGACGCGGTCAACACTGTCCGCGACAAAGCTGCCGAAGCCGAAGAAGCTAAACTGCACGAAGAGAAATCCGAGCTACACGAAGCCGCTGTAGCCGAGCGAGCCGAAGAAAAAGCTGAAGCTCAAGCCGAAGCCGCCTCTGCCAAGCCAACTCAAGAATAATCCCTCAAGCTTATGCTAACCTATTTATATGATAGGGATTGATGAGGTTGGTCGTGGCGCGCTAGCCGGTCCATTACTGGTAGTAGCCGCAAAACGCAGTGGTTCTTGGCCGCAAGGTCTGGCTGACTCCAAGCTATTGACCCGCCGGCAAAGAGAAGATCTATTTGAGCTGCTAGTTGGCAGTTTTAACTTTGGCGAAGGCTGGGTGACACCAACCGAAATCGACAGGCTAGGCCTAGGCGCTTGCCTGCGGCTTGGTGTGGTGCGGGCTCTAAAAAACCTTAATGCTGGCTGTGATGAAGAAATCATTATAGATGGCAGCGTTAACTACATACCAAAAAAGTTTAAACTCGGTCGCTGCGAAATCGATGCCGACGCTCATATACCAATAGTCTCGGCGGCCAGTATTTACGCTAAGGTGCGTCGAGACCGGTTTATGTGGGAGCTATCTAAACGGCACCGGCGGTTTAGTTTCGACCAGCACGTTGGCTATGGTACCTCTCAACATCGGGACGAGATTCAAACTAACGGTCCGCTCAAACATATCCACCGACTAAGCTTTGCGCCGCTGTGCCAAGCCACACTTTTATGAATACCACTAGTTTAGGTCGCCAGGCTGAAGCCGCCGTCGCTAAATATCTTGAGGATCAAGGCTATAAAATCATCGACCAAAATTGGCGAACTCGCCGTTGCGAGATTGATATCGTAGCCCAAAAAGATGACACTGCATATTTTGTAGAAGTTAAGTATCGGGTTAGCGATAATCAAGGTAGCGGTTTTGAATATATAACACCGACAAAGCTGAAACAGCTGGTGTTCGCGGCAGGAGTCTGGGTGGCGGCAAATCACTGGGATGGCGACTGGCAATTGATGGCGGCCAGCGTAGCGGGCGATAAGTTCGAATTAATTGAACTCGTGGAAATAAACTAAAGTTCTAGAGTCTTGGCAGTGTGGACAGCCAAGTCTTCGATGAGCGATTCTTCAAACGGTGAGCGTAGGCCCACTGACTTGAGTGCCTCTAAAAAACTCTTGGTCCCGCCCAGGCGGCAAAGCTTCATATATATATCCATGGCTTTTTGATGGTCTTTAGCATCTATCATGGCAATCTGCATGGCGCATGTTTCGGCCAGTGCGTAGTCGATGTAATAAAACGGGCTTACGAAGACATGGCCTTGAGCGTACCAGCGAACTTTCTTATATTTTTCCACACCGCGCCAGTCAATGCCGAGCAAATACTCATCAAAAATTCTACTCCACTGTCGGTCCCGCTCGGCTGGGCTAACCGATGGATTCCGATATACCCAATGTTGGAATTCATCAACCACGCAAATGTAACACAGCGCATTAACGAATTCTTCGTAACGCTTGAGACTAAACCGACGGGCATTATCCGGCTCGAAAAAGGCGCCAATTTGCGGTAGCGCCAAGAACTCCATACCCATTGAGTGGACTTCGCATAAATCCATAGTCGGCTGCTGCAAATCGATTGATTCGATGTCGGCGCTGGCCCAAGATTGGAAAGCGTGACCCATCTCATGCGTCAAAGTACCGATATCATCTGTCTCGCCGATAGAATTGCAAAGTAAAGCTGGTACGCCCTGATCTTCGAAAGTTGTGCAGTAAGCACCGGATTGTTTGTTTGGTCGGTTTTCTAGGTCAATTAATCTATTGCGACGCATATAGTCAAATTTATTGCCAAGCCATGGCGATAGTTGGGTAAATAATTCGTGAGCATTTTTTAGCTGGTCTTTTACCGGTGCAATGTTGTTTGGAAGACTGGTAATGGGATTATAAGCAGGAGTATTGTAGGCAGCGTTCCATGCTTTTAACTTTGTCACCCCAAGGGCTTTGGCTTGCCGCTCGACAATCGTTAGCTGCAGTGGCACAAAATACTTCTTAATTAGTTGTCTAAATTGCTTAATGTCGTCCGGGTTGTAATCGGTTCGTCCCATAGATTCGTAAGCTAGGGCAATATAGTTTCTGTAACCGACATTCTTGGCTTTTTGTTGGCGCAACTCAACAAGCTTGTCATAAATTTTTGCAAACTGACTTTGGTGGTCTAAAAACCAATCGCCACTGGCAAAAAATGCTGCCTTTCGATCATCTTCGCTGGACGAAGCTCGTAGCGCCCGCGTCTGCCATAGCGTCATTTTTTGCCCGCTAACTTTAACTTGAGCAGTCGCAACAGCCTTCTGATATTGGTTTACCATCTTGGCCGTCGCGACATTTAAATCTTTATTTATCGGGTCGGATGGTATTAAGTCCAGGTTGTAAATAATCGGTAGTCGTTCGCCGAATTCACGGGCAATGGCCGGCAGATGTCGACTATTTACAATCGCCTTCAATAATTTGTGTGAAGGTTGAGCTAGGGCTGGGTATAATACCTCGCGTATGTATTTTTGCTGGGCGTCAAATTTTTTGTCAGCCATATTTTTGCTATATGCATAATGAATACGCGATGTTTCTCCTGTCAGATAGGCGCTAAAGTCATTAATATCTCGGTAAAGTTCAAACCATTTTGCCGGTGTTTCAGACTCTTCGGCTTCGCTAATGCGGTCTAGAAATTTGGCAT
>CAYTYX010000002.1:0-16097 GCA_964442325.1 uncultured Candidatus Saccharibacteria bacterium | reverse complement strand
TTCGCGCTTTGCAAAACCGGCTGTCAGTTTGTCTGGCCGGTTGGGGTAGTGTTTAAATTTAGTTTTAGTCATCTTGGCTGGTGATATTATAAACGGCTTTAGTCTCCGGCTCGTCAATCAGCGGGAAAATATGGCGATAGCTTTGCGTCAACGTTGCGCCGCCTCGTAGTTTCTCTAGTTGTTTTTTAATTTCTGGGCTAGCTTTAGCACTAAATTCTAAATCAACTTCGTAACTACCCCGATGTAACAGCTCGCTCGTATGCAAGCGAATCTCTTCGAAAGATTGATGCGGATTAATGCGTGCCACTTCAATTGGCCGGCTCCCTTTTTTGTCTACCTTTATAAGTTTAGCGCTAGTCACTTTTAAATCTTTTTGATGGAAGGTTAGTCTGTGGCTTGGCCGGCCGGTTTTGTGCCCCAGGATTTTGAGCTGGCCGAGAGCCAAGTCGCCATCAAGACGCAAATTAAGCTCGTAGCTGGACGGCTGGAATGATTCAATAAGTCGTCTGGGCTTAGGCATTTAGTTTCCTGCTTGCGGTTTTAAAAGTCCACTGATATAATCATTATAGTTCAAGTCCGGCCGGCAGGTCGGATTTTTTAATAGGAGAGAAGTAAAAAATGGAAATGGATTTTAAACAACTAGCTTTGGCCATCCGAACGATTGCCGAAGAAAAGAACCTGACCCCAGAGCAGGTCCAAGAAGTAGTCGAGCAGGCTCTGGCCGCCGCGTGGCGCCGCGACTACGGCGAGCGCGAACAAGAAGTTAGAGTTAGTATGAACCTGAACACCGGCGACGTAACGGCCTACGCCACTAAAGAAGTCGTTAAAGAGGTAGAAGACCCACTGGTTCAGATTAATTTACCCGAAGCCCAAATGATACGCAAGAACGCCAAAATTGGCGAGTCGGTCGAAGTGGTTCAGGAAGTCAAAGACTTTGGCCGCGTAGCTGCCCAAACTGCCAAACAGGTAATTTTACAGCGGCTGCGTGAAGCCGAGCGCGAGATTGTCTTAGCCGAATTCGAAGATAAAATCGGCAGTGTCATTAATGGTACGGTTACTCGCGTAGAGGGTCGCCTGGTGCGGGTCGAGCTTGGCCGCGCCCAAGGCATTATGCCGGTTGGCGAACAAATCCAGGGCGAACACTACCACCCCGGCCAACGCCTTAAGTTCCTGCTCAAGGACGTCGATAAAGGTTTCCGCGGTCCGCAGTTGATTGTTAGCCGCGGTAGCCGTGAATTTATAGAAGAGTTATTCCGCGCCGAAGTGCCAGAGATGGAAGGCGGCGCGGTTGAAGTCAAACAAATCGCCCGTGAAGCCGGCGTTCGTTCTAAGATCGCCGTTGCTTCTAATGTGCCGGGTGTTGATCCGGTCGGCACTTTTGTTGGCGGCCATGGCGCCCGTATTAACGCGGTACGCAACGAAATCGGCTCACAGGAAATGATAGACATCATCGTCTGGGTCGAAGATCCGCTTGAATTTATAGCCAATGCTATGAAGCCAGCAGCTGTCGAGAAAGTCGAAATTAACGAAAACGACAAAAAGGCCCGTGTGATTGTGGCCGAAGACCAGCTTAGTATCGCGATAGGTAAACAAGGCCAAAACGTCCGTCTGGCCAGCAAACTGGCTGGCTACGAGCTAGATATTGAGTCTGGTGCTGGCAAACAGCCCAAAAAGGACACAGACGAGGTCGCGCCAACGGCTGAAGCATCTACATCTGACGCCACCGGCGGCGAAGCCACCTCTAAAGTCGTAGTCACTAAACTAAAAGCTAAAAGTGAGCTCGAGAACTCTCTTCTAAAGGCAATCGAAGAACACGGCGAATAGCCGCTCATATCTTCATAAAAAGCTTGCGCTACGCACCGGGTAATCCGGCTGGTTACTCGGGCTACGCCTCACTTGACCTGCTTTTTACGAAGACACTCGCTATTTATGGGTTATTAGTAGGGCAATAAAACCACTAGACAAAGGGTGAAGCTACGCTTATGCTTAAATCATTACTAACTTTAAGGAGAAATCCATGAAGATGAATTGGTTTGACAAGCTCACCTGGCTTCTAGTCACCCTTGGTGGTTTGAACTGGGGCTCTGTCGGCTTCTTCAAATACAATGTAGTGGATCATATTTTTGGCTCCGGCTCGACTGGCGCTAAAGTAGTTTACGACATTGTTGGCCTATCGGCTCTTTGGTCTGCTTATGGCATCGTTATGATGGCCGGCGGTATGAACAAGAAATAACGCCTTAGGGCTTTTACGATACACGCAACTTGGCAGGGAGGGGCTATGCCCCTCCCTTTTTGGTGTCTAGACTTGACATCCCTATAGCTCGGGCCTATAGTTGGCCTTAAGCCATCGTGAGGTGGCTAGGTCAAGTACCCAACTTGTTGAGTAACTAACCGCAAAACAGGAGCCCTAAAAAGCTTCTGTTTTTGTATTACGCCGTCAAAATCTAATAATGCTTGTGAGAAATATGACATACGTCCAGTGGCCCCACCGCCTAGAATGTCTTCGGATTTAAAGAGTAGGATGGTGTATATGGAAGAATTGGTTATCTACAGCTTGCCCTTTGAGCACCGTAGTCAGAATATGATAATAATTCATAAATTGCTTGTTAGCACTCTTGACTGCCGAGTGCTAGTTTGTGTATCATAGAAATACAGTTATGTTTCCAAATTCACCTGATTTTCAAGAGTTTTTTGGCCGGCTGAGCGGGAATGCCACCAGTAGCTTAAAGCACGCTATGGCCATCTCGCGAGCAGCGGGTAGCGCTTATGTCGGTACAGAGCACTTACTACTCGGCGTGCTGGCCCAGACTGGCTCAATGGCCGCCAAGATATTAGAAGAATCGGGTGTCACGTTCGATAAAGCCCGGCTGGCACTTAATTTACCAGCCCAGGCCGTGATTATAGATTTAGGCTCAAAAGGTTTTAGCGAGAACGCTAAATTGACGCTAAGGATGGCGTGGGAAATTGCCCAAGAATTTGGCCAGGACTTCTGTGGCACAGAGCATATTTTGTATAGCATCTTGAGTCAGAAAAACACCAATGCCACCAAATTGCTGAGCGGTCTGGGAGTAGATACGGAACGCTTGAGCGGCGAAGTCGAGCAATTTTTGGGACGTCCGCAGATTGAAAGCGACGGCAGTGGTCCAGCCAGCCAAGCCCGTCGGGGCAATAGTCGTAAATCTACGCTGGAATTTTTCGGCACCGATTTAACTAAGCTAGCCCGCGAGGGGAAGCTCGATCCAGTAGTCGGCCGCGAAGCCGAGATTCGTCGCGTGATAACCATCTTAAACCGTCGCACCAAAAATAACCCTGTGCTAATCGGCGAGCCGGGTGTAGGCAAAACGGCCATTGTCGAGGGTCTGGCGCAGCGCGTTATTAACGAAGAGGTACCAGACAGCTTGCTAGACAAAAAAATAATTACCCTAGACTTGGCCGGGATGATTGCCGGCACTAAGTACCGCGGTGAGTTCGAAGACCGGCTTAAAAAAGTAATCTCTGAACTAAAAGATGATAAGAGCAGCATTGTGTTTATTGACGAGCTGCACCTGATTGTCGGCGCCGGTGCAGCTGAAGGCAGCATGGATGCTGGCAATATGCTAAAGCCGAGCCTGGCCCGCGGTAAAATCCAGCTAATCGGTGCTACAACTACCGACGAATATACCCGTCATATCGAAAAAGATGCAGCCCTTGAGCGCCGCTTTCAGCCGGTACAGGTCCCGGAAGCTACCACCCCCGAAACACTAGCAATCTTAAAAGGTCTGCGTAGTCGCTACGAGGAGTATCACGGCGTAAAAGCCAGCGACGAAGTGCTAGACGATACCGTTATGCTGGCCAAACGCTACATCAATGATCGCTTTATGCCCGATAAAGCAATTGACCTACTTGACGAAACCGCCGCCTACTTGCGAGTTAATAAAGGCAAAACCCCACCCAAGTTGCGGTCTTTACAAAAAGAATTAAAGCTAGTCAACAATCGCCGGCAAGATGCCGTTGAGGCCGAGGATTATGAGCGGGCCGCCCGCCAAAAACAGCGGGCCAGCCAGCTGAACGAAGAAATCAAACAGTTACAAGCTACCCATAAAACCGACAAGCCAATCGATCTTACCAGTGATGATGTAGCCGAAACGGTGGCTAGGATGACGGGCGTACCGGTTCATAAAGTTATTCGTAGCGAAGCCAAGTATCTCGTTAACCTCGATAAAAATATCGGCCAGCAAGTCGTTGGCCAGAAAGAGGCCGTCGAAACAGTCGCCAAAGCCTTGCGCCGCAGCCGCTCTGGTATATCTTCCGAGAATCGGCCAATCGGCTCATTTATTTTCTTAGGCCCAACCGGTGTCGGCAAGACTGAACTGGCCCGCGTGCTGGCCCGCGAATTCTTTGGCTCCGACGCTGCTTTAATCAAAATTGATATGAGCGAGATGAGCGAGCATCACAATGTTGCTCGCTTGGTTGGCGCTCCGGCTGGCTACGTTGGTTATGACGACCCGGGCCAACTAACCGAACGCGTCCGGCGCCACCCCTACAGCGTGGTATTGTTTGACGAAATTGAAAAGGCTCATCCGGAAGTCTTTAATATGCTTTTGCAGATTTTCGAAGATGGCACGCTGACCGACGCCAAAGGCCGCAAGATAGACTTTACTAACACGGTAGTTATAATGACCGGTAATGTTGGGGCGGAAAAACTGCAAAAAGAAGTCAGCTTTGGCTTTTCGGCTATCGATCAAGCCGATATGGACAACCTAGACGAACTACACGCCGCTAACCGCGATAAAGTCCTAGACGAGCTCAAAAAAACGATGCGCCCCGAGCTACTGAACCGAATCGATAAAATAGTGGTGTTTAGGGCTTTAACTCGTAAAGACGCACTTAAGATTCTAGACCTTCAGCTCGATGAACTACGCCAGCGTTTGGTTAAAAAAGGTGTTGGTCTAGAAGTGACCACACTCGCCAAGCAAAAATTACTAGAAGACGGTTACGATGCCCATAACGGTGCCCGACCAATGCGCCGCTTACTCCAAGAAACTCTAGAAGATCATATTGCCACAGGCTTACTCAACGAGTCTTATCAAAAAGGCGACATTATAAAGGTAAGCGCCCGTGGTGACGAGCTGGTTTATAAATCCAGTGGCGAGCCGGTTCACGCCCGTTAGAGTGATATACTCTATTAAATGAACGCCTCGCTAAAGCGCATATTTAGGACGCTAATCGGACTGAGCTTGGCTGTGCTGCCGTTTGCGATCATCATCTGGCAGCATCAAAACATCGAGGACTGGATAAAATTGCGTGGCTACCACCCACCAGCTGCTATTTCGACGCTGGCTAGCCAGGATACGATGACTAACTACGCCCGTCGCCTGTTTTATATCAACCAGCCTGCCTTGGTTAGCGACCGAAGTACCTTTGCCTCGGACTGCTCGGTTACCGAGCAAACAATTGTACTTGGATGTTATCACTCGGGCGAGTCGGGCATATTCTTATTTAGCGTCAAAGATCCATCACTGTCTGGCGTCGAACAGGTAACAGCTGCCCACGAAACTCTGCATGCAGCCTATGATCGCCTGAGCGCATCTGACAAAAAATATGTCGACGGTTTACTTACCAGCTACTACCAGCATGGCTTGCACGATAAGCGAATCTTGGCCACCATCCAAGCATATAAAAAGACTGAACCCAATGACGTAGTCAATGAAATGCATTCGGTCTTTGGAACTGAGGTTGCCAATCTTCCCGCGCCTCTAGAAAATTATTACAAACGCTACTTTACAAACCGCGCTAAGGTGGTTGCTTACTCCGCTAAATACGAGGCCAAGTTTACTAACTTAAGTGATCAGATTGACGCCGATGATCAACAGCTGGCAACACTCAAGCAAACTATCACCGCTGATCAACAATCGTTAGCTGTTAGTCTAGCGCAAATCCAAGCCGACCGGGCACGTCTTGACCAACTCAGAAGTAGCGGCCAAATAGCTGCTTACAATGCCGCTGTGCCGGGCTTTAATGCCGAAGTTGATGCTTATAATTCTCGCATTGCTCAGGTGCAATCCTTGATTAGTCAGTACAACGCTCTAGTAAAAATCCGCAACGCGCTGGCTGTGAATCTGGGTAGCCTGAGCGCCGAGATTGACACCAGGTTGACCGCCCAATCCACCAAATAATTTGCTAAACTAAAAGCAAGATGGCAAAAAAGGTCGGGGTAAAGTATGTCTGCAGTAGCTGTGGAGCTTTTGCGTTCAGCTGGACTGGACGCTGTAATAACTGCGGCGAGTGGAACACTATGCAGCTTCAAACTAATATTGGTGCTGCTACCGTAGCATCGGGTGGCCACGTTCTTAAGACCGCCTCCATAAATGCTGCAGCCGCTAAAAAAGAGACACGACTAAAAGCCGGCCTAGGCGATTTAGACGAAGTGCTCGGTGGCGGCTTGGTGCCTGGCAGCGTCGTACTACTGGCCGGTCAGCCCGGTATT
This sequence comes from uncultured Candidatus Saccharibacteria bacterium, assembly GCA_964442325.1. Lineage (GTDB taxonomy): Bacteria > Patescibacteriota > Saccharimonadia > Saccharimonadales > UBA10212 > CAYTYX01. Next base: position 9,631 of record CAYTYX010000002.1, on the reverse strand, counting down.
GGCAAAAGCACTATTCTACTTCAAATCGCTTATAAAATTTCAGCTACCCACCCGGTACTCTACGTTAGCGGCGAGGAATCAGAGCGCCAAGTGGCGCTGCGTGCCGCTCGGCTGGGCGTTAGCCACAAAAACTTGCAGCTCGCGACTGCTACGCTAACTAATGATATTGCCGCTACTGTTGCCGAGGGCAAATTTGACCTAGTGATAGTAGATTCCGTCCAATCGATATCGGTCGAGGGCGTGGGCACGGCCGCTGGCTCGGTAAGTCAAATCACCAACAGCACCCAATTACTAAGCGCCGCAGCTAAACAAACTAGCACTGCCTTAATTTTGGTTGGCCATGTCACTAAAGAAGGTTCAATCGCCGGACCAAAGGTACTTGAGCACATCGTGGATGTGGTTTTACAGCTCGAGGGCGACCGCTACGGAGGCTTTAAGATTCTACGCGGTGCCAAAAATCGCTTTGGCTCAACTAACGAAGCCGCTATTTTTGAGATGAACGAAACCGGTATGCAGCCAGTCGATAATCCATCGGCAGCGCTGCTGGCCGAGCGTCAAATTAGCGACGGCTCGGTGGTTCACGCCACAATGGAAGGCAGCCGGCCGCTGCTAGTTGAAATTCAGGCTTTAGTGAACCCGACTAGTTATGGCTACCCAAAGCGCACTGCCAGTGGTATTGACCTAAATCGGCTAAATCTACTAGTGGCGATGCTCGAGCGTCGCACCAGTCTGAAGTTGGCCGATAAAGATATTTACATAAATGTGGTTGGTGGTATCAAACTGGTTGAGCGGGCCGCTGACTTAGCAGTGTGTATGGCTATTGCCAGTGCTGCTCGTGGTATGCAGCTAAAGAAAAACGCCGTTGTGTTTGGCGAGGTTGGCTTAAGCGGGGAAGTCCGTCATGTACCTCAAGTTGATAAGCGCCTAGCCGAAACTAGAAAGATGGGCTTTTCGGCTGCGATTGGCCCGGTAGTTCGCCAGACCAAAAAGCCGAGCCTGTTATTTGAAGTCAAAGATATCCGTGGTGCCCTCAATAGCTTTTTAGAAAAAGACTAATACGAACCGCTGGCGGTTTCGCCGGCGCTATCTTGAACCGTTACACTGTCTGATGGCGGAGCCGCGGTTATTGAACACTTTGTACTACCAGCTGGAGCTGTGCAGGACAATGCTCCGACACTAGCTGTGTACGGACCAACACCCCCAGACCAACTGACCGTTAGTGTGCCGCCACCGTAAACTGCCGAAACAAATTTTAGTGCTTTATTAAAACTAACTGACTGGGAACTTGTGGTTTGATATAGAACACTGTCTGTGGCGGTGGCCGTTACGGTATGTGAGCCGGAGTATTTAGTGTTTGTGTAGTTTAGCTGCGCACTGCCGTTCGAACTCATTTTGACAGTTCCGATGGTCGCCCCATCGACCGCAAAGCTAATAGTGCCGCCAAAACTGCTACCAGTTAATGGGTGTGTGCCGGCTACGGCAGTTGCAGAAATATTATAGTGGCCGGGCGAACCGGGTATTGGTGTGACGTTAAAGTTGCTGATGCTCGGCGAAGTATCACTGCAAAGATGGACGTCGTCCTGCCCGCTGGAGGTTGAGTTAGTCGCAATGCCGGCGCCGTAGAAAATATCTACTGAAAAGAGATTGGCAGCCGAGTTACCACTAAAGGTCTCCTTAGCGTCGGCTGGCGTACAATCGGTTGCTATCTTACCAGAAACTTTATCTATCGTGCCGCTAGCGGCCGTGCCGCTGCTTCGCGGCTTATACCAAGCTGGGAATATATCATCAGTCGGACTGGGTTCTTGCGAGCCAAAGCCGGCGTGGCTTCTAATAACATATGCCGGTAGTGTCTGGATATCGCTCGGTTTAGCCCAGTTAATCGGCTTGGTGTGCAGGCCGTCTAGGGCCGACTGCATCCATGGTCTAAGCACTGGCTCAGTCAAGATGTCGTTAGCAATTGTAAGCGCCCGACTGCGGGTGTGATAACCAACCCACATCCCGGCGGCGTATTGGGTATTCCAGCTGGTCATAACGCCGTCCTGGTTATTACCTGTAGTACCGGTTTTGACAGCGATATGCCAGCCATTGTAGCGCTGCCACTTAACACCATTCACACCGGCTGGGCAGGTAAAATCAGTACAACTACCGAATAAGTAGCTGGCCCTTGGGTCGGATAACATATCATCCACAATGTAAGCGGCATCGGGGCGGACCACTTGGGTGGCTTTGGGCTGCTGCCAAGTGTAAACGTTTTTGCCGTTGGCGTCAGTAATGCTCAAAATATATGTTTGTGGAATAGCTTGGCCTAAGCGCGCCAGGCTGGCCAGCCCATTGACGTGCTGGTCTAGGTGCAAGAAGGCGCCATCACCAATAGCCGCAGAGCCATAGCACTGCGTCGGCTTAGTCATAGCGTTATCAGAAAAGCACTGGTAGGCATTAGGTGCTGCCATCAAGCCATCGGCAGTTTGGATAACATCATTCACAGACTTTGTGCGCAGCGGGTCGGTAGCCAGCGAATCATTTGGGTCAGCTGACAGCATGGCTTTGACGGCCGGAATGTTTCTCGAGCCACCTATGGCATAGCGCAATGTTAGTGGACCGGGAGAGCGAAAGTCATAGTCATTGAGGCAGTTGCCATTGCCGGCTGGCGGTGGCAGGCCTTTGTTGGTGCAAGGATAACCAGGCAATGGGCCGACTTTGTCGTATAGCACCGATCCGGCACCGGCGTTATTATTGTTTATAAACGTTGAGTAGTCGTAGGGCTTAACACTCGAGCCGGGCGAGATAGGCCACTGCGCATAATTTATCTGGCCATAACCCGGAGCGTTAAAGTCTACGCCGCCTACCAGCGCCACCATTTGGCCGGTTTTTACATCCTCGGCCGCAAAGGCTGCCTCATCGCCACTATAGGTTTTGATTAGTGGCAAATCTTTTTTAATCAGATTATTGGCGTTGTCTTGCAGGCCCGCGTCCATGGTGGTGATAACTTTCCAGCCGTTAACTTTTGTGGAGTTATCTTCGCCGTTTAGGACCTGGCTTAAAATTTGATTTTTAGCAGCTAGTACAAAATATGGATCTTTAATGCCGGCGTAGTGAGTTTCTTGCTGTTTAAAAACATGCCCGGCCACGTCAACTTTCTTAGCGGCGTCAGCCTGGGCCTGGGTAATATAGTGGGTAGCCACCATAGAATCGAGTACATAGTCGTAGCGATCCTTTAGGGCCTGTTTGTCATAGTAGGGGCCATACGGCGAATAATAAGATGGCGAGTTAGGAATGGCTGCTAGAAATGCTGCCTGGGGTAAGGTTAGTTTTTTGGCCGAAGTGTGGAAGTAGTCGCTGGCAGCTACTTGCACTCCATAATCAACGCCGCCATATGGAGCTGCATTAAGATAACCAGTTAAAATATCGTCCTTACTGTAAGTGCGCTCCATATCAACCGCCAGAATCAACTCAGTCACTTTATGGGCCAGCGTGCGGCTTTGTGTCCAGTCCTCGGTCATTTTCACCAGCTGTTCGGTGATAGTAGAACCACCCTGCTGAGCGCCGTGGTGGACTAAGTCATTAATGGCTGCACGGGCAATCCCCTTAGGGCTAAAGCCCGGTTCGCTGTAAAAGCCGCGGTCTTCGGTGGCCACTGTAGCCTGCTTCATATACTGCGATATGTCGGTGCTGGCTACCGGAACCCGTTTTATACCGTTGTAGTCAGAAAATAGTAGGGTCTTGCCGGTACGGTCGTAATAGCTAATGCTACCGCCAATATTGCCACTCAAGTCTTTAATGTTGGCTAGGTTTTTGCGGTAATAAGCAAACAGGGCAATAGTTAGCAAAAACAGCGACAAAATACCTATGCCGCCGACTTTAATAGCCATTAGTAAACCTTCGCGGCTCCACCAATAATCTTTAAGGTTGACTGGCTCTAGCCTCCATAAAATCCGCCGCCAGCGAGAGTTTGGCATATTGCGCAGCCTGTTCAGCTTGCGCGAGCTGCTACCAGCGCGTAGCTGTTTCCAGCCGCCTAGCACCTGGCGGTTAAGTTTTAAGCCTCTCCCTTTTGGGTACCTATTGCTGGGCCGCCTAGGCCGCGTAGTTCCGGGCGATGGGCTCAAGTTCTTATCCTCATATTGTAGGCTTAATTATATCAAAGTGTAGCCAAGCATTTAAGACATTAGCATTAAAGTAGCGGGCGTGGGCTGATATACTTGTAGCCAAGGTGTCTAATTAAATGAAACTAAGTGAAGATTTAGCTTGGCGCGGGCTAATTAAAGATAAGACCTTTGCCGATATCAACTGGCTGGACGAGCCCAAAACCTTTTATTGGGGCGTCGATGCGTCTACCGATAGCCTGACAATTGGCAACTTAGCGGCGGCACTACTGGCGCGGCGGTTTGTCGAGGCCGGCTGGAAAGCCGTTTTGTTAGCTGGTGGCGCCACCAGCCTAGTTGGCGATCCGGGTGGCAAAACCGAAGAGAGGGAATTAAAAACTAAAGAAGAAATTGCTCAAAACGTCGCAGCCGTAAAGGCCCAGGTAGAGAAGTTGTTTGCCGGCCAGCAGTACGAGACGGTAAATAATCTAGACTGGATGGCCGATGTTAAGTATTTGGATTTTCTGCGCGACACTGGCAAGCACTTTTCAATGAGCGAGCTAATGCAACGAGAGTTTGTGACCGAGCGTCTAAGCACCGGTATCAGCTACGCCGAGTTCAGCTACTCGCTTTTGCAGGGCTATGACTTCTGGTGGCTATTTAAGAATAAGGACGTGAGTTTGCAAATCGGCGCTTCAGACCAATGGGGCAATATACTCTCTGGTGTGGCACTAATCCGCAAAAAAGAGTCCAAAGAAGCCCACGCCTTTTGTATGCCGCTGGTTGTCAACAAAGAAACCGGCGTAAAATTTGGTAAATCCGAGGCAGGTGCAATTTGGCTCGATCCAGCCAGAACCAATCCAACTCAATTCCATCAGTATTGGATTAATGTGTCCGATGATGAAGTGGAAAACTACCTAAAAATTTTTACGCTCCTGTCCAAAGACGAGATTGAAAAAATTATGGCCGAGCAGAATAGCAACCCGGCAGCTCGCGTCGCCCAAAAGCGTCTAGCCGACGCTGTAACGACCTTAGTCCATGAGGAAAGTGGAAAGGAGCTGGCCAAACAGCACGCTAACTTAATCACGGGCACTACCATGGAAGGGGCAGATCCCATCAGACTAAACTCTGGGATAAGCCTGGCAGAAGCGCTGGTGAAAACCGGCTTAGCCTCATCTAATAGCGAAGCCAGGAGAGTTATTGAAGAAGGCGGCGTCTACATAAACAACGAGGCCGTACAAAAAGAAATCCTTAATGCCAGCGATTACGAAAACGGTAGATTTATATTGCGCCGTGGCAAAAAACTACAAAACTCAGCTCTAGTGGAGCTAGTGTAAATGTCCGCCAAGCAAACCAAGAAGACCACCAAAAAAGCCGACCAGTACAACAATCCCCAGTATGACTACCAGGATTACTGGAAGGGCCGGCAGTACGAGCACGCCGCCGAACAGCTAGCCATTAAACGCCTGCTTCGCGGCCGGCACTTCAATAGTGCCGTAGATGTTGGTGGCGGCTATGGTCGCCTAAGCAAGTTCCTAATCAAATACGCCGACAAGGTAGTACTTGCCGAGCCCAGCCAGCAGCAGCTGGACATCGCCAAAGTTTACCTAAGTGACACACCGCAGGTTGAGCAACGACTACTCCAAGCAGCCGACTTAAAAATGCCCGACAAATCAGTCGATTTAGTGCTGGTGGTCAGAGTTTTACACCATCTACCAGACCCACGACCGGAGTTTGCCGAAATTTCTAGGGTTTTAAGGCCCGGAGGTATATTCCTGCTGGAATTTGCCAACGACGCGCACTTTCTCAACCGTGTCCGCTACGGGCTACACGGGAAACGCGTTCCTAAATTGCCTGTCGATATTCGCTCAGCCTCTAATCGTGACGACAAAGAGCTGTTTTTTGTTAACCATCACCCCAAAACTGTTATCAAGTTGCTCCACGATGCCGGCTTTGATGTCGAGGCGACGCTTTCCGGCTCTAACTTGCGCTCGCCAACGCTCAAAAAAGTCTTTGGTAAACGCCCGCTACTGGCTGTCGAAAAAATCTTGCAGCCGGTACTGGCGCCACTCTATTTTGGTCCTAGCGTCTGGCTTCGCTTAAAGAAGAATAATTAGCCTGTTATACTATTATTATGGAAAAAGGCAAGTTCCGCAAGGAACGCGACCCTATTCGTTCAGATCGGCCAATCAATATATGGATGATAGAAGCTACTCTAGAACTGGCAGAAAAGCTAGGCGTCCATGTTAGCGAATTGGCCTCGCTCGGTGCATCTATAGAGTACATATTACCTGGCAGTGTTGGTCCCGGTATCGAATTAGACGAGGGGCTGGTTGTTTTGAGATTTAATGGTAGTGTAGTCTCGCTGTGTTCACAAACGCAGGACAAGTGGGGCTGGTGGTGTACCCAGTCCGAGAACATCGAGGCCAAGAATGAAGCTTGACTCACCAATAACTGAACTTAAAGGGGTTGGCGAGGAGTTATCTAAGAAACTGGGCGGCTTGGGTATTAAGACGACCGGCGACTTAGTAGAGTACTTCCCGCGCCGCTACGAAGATTATTCACACGTTTTGCAAATTAAGAATTTAAGCCCGGGCGATGTAACCATAGAGGCTAAAATTAGCAGCGTTGTCGGTCGCTATGTTCGCCGTGGAATGCATATTACCGAGGCTATCGCTACAGATGATTCAGGCAGCGTAAGGTTGGTGTGGTTCAACCAGCCTTACCGCGCCGGCGCCATCAAGCATGGCCAAAAGTATTTTATCGCCGGGCCGTACCAACTTAGTCGCCAGCGCTTCAGCATCTTAAATCCCAGCGTCGAGCTGGTTAGTGACTTCCCAGTCAACACCGCTCGAATTATTCCTATATATAAAGAGACTAGGGGGCTTAAATCGGCCCAAATCCGCCGGTTGGTACGCGAGGCTGTACTGGGTGCTAAAGATTTGCCAGAGCACTTGCCAGTGTGGATTCTAGACAAGCAAAAACTGGTTAATTACACCAGGGCCGTGACCGAGATGCACTTTCCCTCCGGCGCTAGGGCACTAGACGCCGCCAAAAAACGCCTAGGCTTTGAAGAAGTCTTCCAGCTCACTCTGGCGGCGCTTTTAAATAAGCAGGAGTTTACGCACCAAAAGGGCCTGCCGATTCCATTCAATGAAACTCTCGCCAAAGATTTTGTGGCCAAGCTGCCGTTTAAGCTCACCAACGCCCAGCGCAAAGTCGTCTGGCAGACTTATCAAGACCTTGCTAAGTCGCAGCCCATGAACCGGCTGGTAGAAGGCGACGTCGGCAGCGGCAAAACCGTCGTTGCCGCAATGGCCGCGCTAATGGCGATGGAACAAAATTTTCAGGTAGCCTTTATGGCGCCCACCGAAATCCTAGCCCGCCAACATGCCGAGACTCTTTATAAACTGCTTGATGCCGTCGGCTACGCCGGCCAAGTCGGCCTGCTGATAGGCGGCCTTAAACCGCCAGCCAAAAAATTAATGCACCAAAAAATCGCCTCCGGTGAAGTCCGCCTAATCATCGGCACCCACGCCCTGATTGCTGAAAAGGTAGATATGCACCGGCTTGGTCTAATAATCATCGACGAGCAACATCGCTTTGGTGTCGACCAGCGCAAAAAACTCCAGGCCAAAGCCGGCCACATGCCGCACGTTTTGCACCTAACCGCTACGCCGATTCCACGTAGCCTAGCCCTAACGCTTTATGGCGAGCTGGATGTTTCTATACTCGATGAACTGCCACCCGGCCGCCAGCCTATCGCCACCAAAATCGTCTCGCCCAATTCTAAAAAGCAACTTTACGAGCAGATAGACAAAGAACTGGTCGCTGGGCGGCAAATGTTCGTGGTCTGCCCGCTAATTACCGACACCGAACTATCCAAAGGACTGTCGGCCGAAGAGGTTTATAAACAATTAAGTGAGCACGAATTTAAACATCGCCGCATTGGCCTACTTCACGGCCAAATGAAATCAGCCGATAAAGACAAAGTGATGCGGGATTTTATAGCCAAAAAATACGATATCCTGGTTAGCACCACGGTTATAGAAGTTGGTGTGGATGTGCCAAACGTCACGGTGATGTTGGTGATGGGCGCCGAGCGGTTTGGTCTGGCCCAAATCCACCAGCTCCGCGGCCGGGTTGGCCGCGGAGCACATCAAAGTTATTGCTTTTTGATGCTATCCGATAGCCGGGCGCCTAGCCAGCGCTTGCGGGCGCTAGAGACAATGAGCGACGGCTTCAAACTAGCCGAGCTAGACCTGCAACTGCGTGGCCCAGGTGCAATTTATGGCACAATGCAGCACGGTGCGCTAGACCTGCGCGTGGCTAAATTAACTGATATAAAACTAATCGCCGCTGCTCGCCAAACCGCCCAAGAATTTATAGATAAGAAAGAGAACCTCAAAAAGTACCAACATCTCAACTCGCGCGTCTCGGCTATGCGCGCCATCACAAATTTGAATTGACTTAACGCTCAGCATACAATACTGACCATGGGTGAAGATCTCGATCTGTCTCAGAAAACTGATTATATTCCGACAGACAATGAACTAGACGAAGGCGGATGGAAATTTGCTGATCCCCTTCTGACGGAGAGTGAACTAGAGGCACTTAATCAAAAGAATAGAGGTATTATGCTGGCACCACAGCACCAGTACGATGACCTAGAAGATTTTAAGAAGCGGCAAAATAACTTCCATGCATACTTCGACTTCGATAGCAAAGGAATGAGCCTACTGTATAGGCGGCGTAAGGTTTTCCAGCGGTTGGTGGCGCTCAAGCCAGATCTAGTTAGCCGGGTGGCTAATCAATATTATAAATACCGTACGGAAAGCGCGCCTTTTTCCGACTTCAGTGACGAGATGTGGAGGAATCTTTATGAAGCGTATCAGTCAATGTCTCGCCTGGTTGACCTAAATGATAGTTATGTACGAAGGCCAGAGAATGGCCAGCTGGATGATCATTTTTTGGTAAGGTAATGAGGATTATTGCCGGACATTTACGGGGCAGGGAGGTCAAAAGCCCCAAGGGCTTTAGAACTCACCCAATGAGCGACAAAGTTCGCGGCGCATTATTCAATGTGCTGGGCGATGTCGAGGGGCTAACTTTTCTGGACGCCTTTGCTGGCAGTGGCGCACTAAGTTTCGAGGCCATCAGCCGCGGCGCTAAATCAGCCGTTGCTATAGACAAAGACAGCTCCGCCCACAAAGTCCTAGAACAAAATACCAAAGAACTTTGTCCCAAAACCGTCAAGGCAGTTAAGGCCAATACCGCCGGCTGGAGCATTCATAATATGGAAAAGCGCTTTGATATTTTGCTGCTAGACCCGCCATATGACGAGCTTCAGCCCAACTTGCTGCAAAAACTTGCCAACCGCCACGTCAACCCCGGCGGCTTAGCCGTACTTTCTTTTCCCGGCCGTCTTGAAGAGGCGCCGGGTTTTGCCAGTTTTAAAATTGCAGTCCAAAAAGATTACGGTGACGCCCAGCTTATTTTTTATCGCAAAAATCAGTAGTAGCTTATGCTTGCAACCACCCATAGATAAG
>CAYTYX010000001.1:42416-126796 GCA_964442325.1 uncultured Candidatus Saccharibacteria bacterium | reverse complement strand
CCCTGTCGACAAAATCTTGATAAACGTGCCTATGATTGGTGGGTATGTCGGGATGTGTTAAAAATTCATTGAGTAAGAGCTTGTACTGTTCGTCTCTGGCATTAAAGTCAAGAGCATCTAGTGCGCCATACCGTGCCTTAACTGGGTTATGTTGTTTTCCGCTTAAAAAATCCTCCAGGACTTCATCTAGGTTATCAGGGGTAAAATAAGTTACTGGTTTTGGGTCAAGTTCGGCCAACTCGACTGCCAATTCCTCTACACTTTCCACCGGAGCGGATTCATAATGTGTTTCTGTCATATCTTAATAATACCACAATTACTGGTATTTGTACAGAGGTAGGTCTCATTTTTGGGCGTGCTGAACCCGTATAAAAGCAATGTAGATGATGGCAGCCATAATTAGAATCAGCATTATCAGTAGCGGAACGAAGCCTTTTTGGTTGGAGTTTTTGTTTGCCATCCTTCAATAGTTATTATTAAGCATTAACGTAATAATTTCAATGTTGGCCAGTGTCTGTACGCTATAATGCTTAGCAGTAATGAACTCCCGAATAAATTCGTCTAAAGACAGTGGTCGGCGTAATTTAGCCCATAAGCTGGACTGGGCAATCAAAGAAGTCAAGAAGCTCCAGGCCGAAAAGCAAAACTTACTTAAAGAACTTTATAACGATAGCTTGACCGGCATAGCAAACCGCCGGGCATTTGATGAAAAGCTGCCAGAACTGGTACAGATAGCCCATTCTAGCAAGGAGCCGCTAGCACTGATGTTGGCTGATGTAGACGGCTTAAAGCGAGTTAACGACAAGCTGGGACACCAGCTTGGCGACGCACTACTAGCCGCTGTTGGCAATTCCTTGAACCAAGCAGCCCGTGGAACGGATTTGGCCGGTCGACTTGGCGGCGATGAGTACTACGCAATCCTGCCCGGCTTCGCGGCTACAAACGAGCAATCCGAGGATCAGCTAATGCGTTCTACTACTGCCCGCTATGCTAAAGCATTCGATTCGGCTGTCGAGAAGTTACAGCTACCGGGTAGATTAAAAGTAGGCGTCAGTTTTGGCATAGCCATCCTAGCCCCAAGCGAATCGGCCGAGAGTTTATATAAAAGAGCCGACGATATTGCCCGTAGTAACAAGCGAGCCTTGTATTATCGTTTAAACCAAGTTGGCCCTGTGTCCGAAGCCGAACACCTAAGTGCCTAGTTAATTCACCAAAGTAAAATTGTAGTTGCATAATATTATCACCGCTCATACACTACGATTAAGAGTTTAGAAAATGACAAACATCACTAGTCCACTGAAGCTGGTCAAACGCGCGGCTGAGCGATTGCGGGCTATAAAAATCGTCAACTCAAGTTGGAGCTTGGCGTTTTTTGCCGGGTTAATCCTGGCTATTGCCGTCGGGGTAAATCTCATCGTGACGCACCGCCACAATCAAGCCCCAAGCTCGGCTTCAGTAACTACGACTGAGACCGCGCCAGCCACAACTGCCGAGCTGCCGGTGTACACTCCACCGCCAGAACCCAAGGCCATCCCGCTAACCGGAAGCACTTACTTTGAAAACCCAATTAGGCTGGCAAATTTGCACTTCTTTACTGATAACAAAACCACCCAGCAATTGTGCAATAAAGCAAAAATACCCGTGTTTGCCTATTACCAAGTTGGCGTTACAAAAGACGAGCAGCCAATTGTTGTGGCAACGTTACCAACTTGCAGCTTAGCTCGCCAGATCGAGCTGTTTGCCCTAGGCAAGGCAATCAGATATACGATTCTGGCGCAAATGGATGCCAGCAGCACATCAAACGTAGATGCCTATAATAAATCGCTGGCTAAAAACGTAGTGATAGATGACCACATTAAACTTACAGACGTATTATTCCCACAAAATGTAACCATAGCTGGTCAAAGTCTTGCCAGTGCCTACTCCGACCCGGCTAATCCCATTACTCAGGGAATCGGGATGGCTGGATTTATGAGCGGTGGGCTAACTTCAATCGAGGGCTCCTCGCTGGGCTCTAATGCCACCACACCACTAGCCAACATAAAACTTATTGGCTCAAGCGGCATGCTCGATTATTACCAGGCAACAAACGACGACCAGTCTACCTTTAAGCTAGTGCAAATATATGGAGTTTATAATCACTTGTTTTCGATTCCTTACATCTTATACGGCGAAATTGCTTCGGCCCCATCGGCACTTAAAATTAACTGGTCTAGCGGCGCAAATAACGTAAGCACCTACTTTACCGGAGGCACTGGCTGTGGATCGAATGGTTACGTAGTTGCCAAAGGGATCACCAAAAGTATGTTAAGCGCCGTTGGCACTACTCCCAAGGGCCAGACCGTTTATCAGCTACCAATATCCAATGCGCTGGCTAAGAAAATATTTAAGGAGGATTACATTCCAGATAACGCAGCCCTCGCTAAAAAATATAGAAATCTGACAATCAGCCAGTTCTCTAGCCAACACGGCTATTTCTTGGTCAAGAATGACTTTGGCGAATATGTGCTGTATTTGAATGATAGTCTAGTCATCCACGGCGGCTGTGCCAAGCCGGTAATTTATCTTTATCCCACTACAACCACCAATGTATCGGTTAGTGTGGGTGCCCAAATAACAAAGTCCGACCCGTTTTACGGCACTCATGGCTGGCAGAATGTCACCACGCATCCGGATGGTTCATTAACCTATCAAGGCAAGTATTATCCAAGCTTGTTCTGGGAAGGTTACGGCTACGGTTTCTATCCGCAGATAAATAGCGGAGCAATTGTACCAACCAAAGACGCTAGCACTACAGTCCGCGCCCAATTGAGTGCGCAGGGCTTAACGACAAATGAAATAAACGACTTTATGACTTTTTGGCAACCAAAATTGCAGTCTATCACGCAGCCGTATGTCCGCTTGAGCTGGTTGGGCACAACCGAGATGAATCGTTTGGCGCCGCTACACATCAACCCTGCGCCGCAAACTCTGATTCGAGTGTTCCTAGACTTTCAGGGTTTAGATAAACCCTATGGCTTGCCCGCTCAACACTTCAGCACGCCAACCCGCAATGGCTTCACGGCCGTGGAGTGGGGCGGTCTTTTGCACACCGGTTTGAATAACTAACCAAACAGGCCTTTTTTGCCTTCGGTTTTGGCGAGTTTTTCTAAGATTTCTTTTTGGTCGTGACTAAGTTTGGTAGGCGTATCAACTAGGATCGTTACAATGTGAGCGCCGCGGCTACTGCCACGCAGGTGCGGCACGCCATGGCCGGACAATTTAAAGTCAGTGCCGCTTTGAGTGCCGGCTGGCACTTTCATGCGAACCGGACCGTCAACTGTTTCGACTTCGATTTCGGTACCCAGCGCCGCCTCAACCATGCTGATATGTTGGTTGCTTAGAATCAGCTCGCCCTCGCGTGTAAACCGCTTGTGTGGCTTAACACGGATGTTGACGTACAGGTCGCCTTTTGGCGCGCTCATCACGGCTTCGCCGCGTTCGTGCAAGCGGATAACCGCGCCGTCGTCAATGCCGGGCGGAACTTTTAACTTGATGTCTTGGCGGCGGCGGTGAGTGCCTTTGCCATCGCAAACGCTACATTCCTTTTCGGGAATCTTGCCGCGGCCGTGGCATTTGGGACAAGTTCTGGCTTGTTGGATGTTACCAAACATAGTTCGTGTCACGCGAGTAATTTGGCCAGAGCCTTTGCACTCGTCGCAGGTTTTTAATTCGTAGCCCGGCTCGGCGCCATCGCCTTTGCAATGTTGGCAAGTGTCTTCCAGTGACAAATCTAACTCGACTTCAGCGCCAAAGACAGCTTGTTCAAAATTAATTTCGATGGTCGTCTCGACATCACGGCCGCGGTTTGGCTGGCTACTATGACTGCCGGCTGAGCCGCCAAAAAAACTGCCCAAAATATCGCCGAGGCCTAGATCGCCAAAATCGAAGTTGAACTCCTGGCCGCCTTGCCCGCCAGCGCCAAAACCGCCAAAGCCACCGAACGGGTTGCCGTCGCTGGCGGCGCTGCTGCCGACGCCGGCGTGGCCAAATTGGTCGTAGCGTTTGCGCTTTTGCTCGTCCTTTAAAACTTCGTAAGCTTCGGAAATTTCTTTAAATTTTATTTCGTCGCCACCGCGATCTGGATGGTGCTCGACAGCCAAACGCCGGTAAGCTTTTTTGAGCTCATCCGGGCTGGCGCTTTTACTAACGCCCAAAACTTCGTAATAATCACGCTTGGCCATTACGTTTTTGGTATTCTCGATAGATTAGCCGGTCGATAACTTCGCGGGTATGGTCAAAAGAAAGCTCGTGGTCAGGTCCGTCTTGCAGGTAGCCAATTAAAGAACCGAGCATCTCCTGCGACCGTAGGTCATCAAGCGCGCTTTTAATTTCGGCTCTACTGCTTTCAGTGGGTTGATGAGGAACAGCATGTAGCTCCAGCTCGTCACTGGATAATGGCGCATCCTCAGCTCTCACCATTAAGCTGATCCTCGACGCGTGGCTTGATTATTTTCAATAAATTGCCGCTCTACAGCCAGGACGGTTCTATCTATGTCATCGATTTGTGTAGGCCCAAAGCCGACAAAATCTCCGTACTTCTGGCGGGAAATATCTTCTGGAGATTGTGAATTCCACTCATAGCTATAGACAATTTGTTGCTGCTTCTTGCCCATCCGCCCCTCGACCGAAATAGTCTTTACGGCCTTTACTACACCATCTTGTTCTGACACTAGATAAGTTGTTCCATCTTTTTCAGCCCAGCTGACAAAATAAAGATTAAAGTCGCTCAAAACATTAACTCGGTCTTGGTCAGTAATAAGTTCAAGAGCCCTACGGTTCAATTCACTCATCGAAGGCTCGTGTAAATGTTCGGGAGATCGTGGAATTCCGATAGCTGTCATCTATTATTATTTTACCTTACTGGCCTAAACCGCCGTCTGGCTTAGCGGCTCCGCTGTCAATGGCGGCTTGTTCGCTTAGTCTAGCTTGTTCTTGGTAATGGACTAGAGCTTCTTCCTCGTAAGTTGGAATGTGGCCGTCGTAGCCTTTATCGTAGAAATCTCCCATTGCCAGCGCCACTTCTTCGTCGGTCGTCAAATTCGCTGGATCTTGCCAATACGGTGCCTCAACCGGCCACTCTCCTCGCTCGCGAGCAGCTTCCTCGGCCAAAAATCTTACTCGCTCTTCTGCAACTAACCTGTCTATTTCAGGGTCGGGCTCAAATGGCCCAAATACTGGAACGGCGTCGGTAGGAATGGGTTCTGAGTCACCAAGTACTCTAACGCGGCGTTCGTACATTATTTTTCGTCTTTCTTGGCGTCTTTGTCGTCGACGACTTCGCCCTCAATTGGCTCTTCTTTGTCGGACTTCTTTTTCTTGTCGTCTTTAGTATCTTCTGCCGGAGCATCTTTTTGAGCAGCTTCGTACATTTTGGCACCGATAGGCATTATAGCCTCGCTCAAAGCTTTAGCAGCTTTTTCCAACTCGTCTTTGTCGGTCGCTTCCAAGTGCGTTTTAGCTTCGGTAATGGCTTCGTCGATTTTCTTTAGATCATCCTCGGCTAGCTTGTCTTTGTAGTCGGTTTTCATTTTCTCGGCCTGGTAAACCGCGTTGTCTAGCTGGTTTTTAACTTCTATGGCTTCGCGCTTTTTCTTATCTTCTTTGGCGTGAACCTCGGCTTCTTTGGCGGCTTTTTCAACTTCGACTTTATCTAGATTGCCGCTACCCTGGATGGTGATTGATTGCTCTTTTCCGGTCCCTTTATCTTTGGCTGTCACGTTTAAAATGCCGTTGGCGTCAGTGTTAAATGTGACTTCGATTTGTGGCACACCGCGCGGCGCCGGTGGAATGCCGTCTAGCACAAATCTGCCTAGCGATTTATTGTCGGCGGCCATTTCGCGCTCGCCCTGCAGTACGTGAATTTCCACACTCGGCTGGTTATCAGCAGCTGTAGAGAAAGTTTCGTTCTTACTGGTTGGGATGGTGGTGTTGCGCTCGATTAGCTTGGTGGTCACACCTCCAAGCGTCTCGATTCCTAGAGACAAAGGCGTGACATCTAGCAGCAACACGTCTTTGACATCACCCTGCAACACGCCGCCCTGAATGGCAGCGCCCACGGCCACGACTTCGTCCGGGTTGACACCCTGCAACGGATCCTTGCCAAAAATTTGTTTAACTTTTTCAATGACGGCCGGCATGCGGGTCATACCACCAACCAGCACAATCTCGTTAATGTCGGCGTTAGTTAGCTTGGCGTCTTTAATTGCTTTTTGGCACGGACTCTCGACTTTGTCGATGAGTTCTTGCACTAGCTCAATTAACTTGGCGCGGGTCAGTTTGTACTCAAAGTGCTTAGGGCCTTCGGCATCGGCCGTTAGAAACGGTAGGTTAATGTCGGCAACCTCTGTTGTAGACAGCTCTTTTTTAGCTTTTTCGGCCTCTTCTTTGAGGCGCTGCATAGCAGCTTTGTCTTCGCGGACGTCTATGCCGGAATCTTTTTTGAACTGCTCGACAAAGTGATTAACAATGCGCATATCAAAATCTTCGCCGCCCAGGTGGGTATCGCCGTTGGTGCTTAAAACTTCAAACACGCCGTCGCCTAGTTGCAAGATTGATACGTCGAACGTACCGCCACCTAGGTCAAAGACGACAATTTTTTCTTCTTTGCCCTTATCTAGGCCATAGGCCAGTGCGGCGGCAGTTGGCTCGTTGATGATGCGCTTGACTTCCAGGCCGGCAATTTTACCGGCGTCTTTGGTGGCTTGGCGCTGGCTATCGTCAAAGTAGGCCGGCACGGTAATGACGGCTTCAGTAACCGGCTCGCCAAGGTACGCCTCGGCATCGGCTTTAAGTTTAGATAAAATCATACCCGACACTTCTTCGGGGCTGTATTCTTTGTCGGCCATTTCGACTTTGACGCCGCTGCCGGCTTTGACAATTTTGTAGGGCATCAGCTTGAGATCACGTTGAACTTCTTCGTCCTCGAACTTGCGACCAATCAAACGCTTGATGCCAAAAATAGTATTGGTTGGGTTAGTAACCCGCTGGCGGTTGGCCACCTGGCCTACTAGGCGCTCACCGTTTTTATTGATTGCCACTACGCTAGGCGTAGTGCGGTTGCCCTCAGAGTTAGCGATAATTTCCGGCTTGCCAGACTGCATCACCGCCATCGCGCTGTTAGTTGTTCCTAAATCGATCCCTATAATTTTTGCCATTAGAATGTTTCTCCTTTTATCTTAGTTAATATTGTGGCTTCATCTTCGCCAAGAGCTATCTGAGCCTGCCGGACGACTTCCATTCGGTCGGCGGCAGAAAGCCCGTCCACGATAGCTTCTTTTTTTAGCACTAAATCTATCATTTCAATCTTCCCATCCTCATCCAGCTGGCCGGTTATAGCCTCTTGACGTAGCGCCTCTGCGGCCAACCAAAGCATTACAGCTCGCCTGATGTTTTCTTCTGATGAACTTTCTGGTTCTTCAACTAGTGACAGCCGGCGCACAGTCTCGCCACCGAGCTGTCTTAATCGATTTAGCGGACGGCACAATGGCGAAACATTGCCTGGTTCAATTTCCAGCAACTGACCTTTGCTAAAATCTACTCTGTATATATCAGCCAACATTACTTTTTCTCCGTCTTGTTCTTGGCTAACAAAACTTGGTAGGTTAGCTCGGCCACCAAATCACTTTCGCCAATTTTAGTTGGTCGGCGGCCATAAGCCTCCCTTTCGGCGTCACGCAAGATTTGCCCTTCAAGTCTATCTACCCATGCCAGGTCGTTGGCACCGTTAACTAAGCTCTGTTCTTGAGTATATTGCCGGTTGCCTTGCACCATCCTAGCCATTATTTTTTCTCCATTCTTACTTTGACTCTGGCGTGGCGAATGACTTCGTCGCCGATTTTATAGCCGGGTTGAAGTTCCTCGCAAACAACTTCAATCGTGCCGTCGCCGTCTTCCATATGGACTGCTTCGTGCAGTTTGGGGTCAAAGACTTCGCCAACGGTCTTGATGCGTTCGATTCCAAGCTGGGCAAGGCTGGCTTCGAATTGTTTGGCCACGCCTTGGACCCCTTTGGAATAGTCGTGTCCGGCCAAGTCTTTAGGCGTGTGTTTGATGGCACGGTCTAAATTATCTAGCGCTGGCAAAAGTTCTTGCACCACCGCCGCTTTATAAAAATTGCCTAGCTCGGCGCGCTCTTTTTCTACTCGCTGGCGCAAATTAACGGCATCTGCGCGTTCGCGCTGCAGCGCCTCGGTGAGCTCAGCAATTTTCTGCTCTAATTCACTTAGAGTAGGCTTCTTAGCCATTTTCCGACCCTTCTAGTCTTGGCGACTCTGAAATCTTCTGGTGTCAGATTCTCTCGATCGTAATACATATCGGTTGCAGCTGCACTTGCAAGGTTAAGCCATTTATATTGCTCAGCTTCATCCGCGGGGAATAACTCCTCTGCCCTGTGTTCCATTTTTTCCAGAGCTACGCGAGCAGTATCTACATCACGGGATTGGCGGTAGTCGACCAACTCGACGGCTAAATCTAGCAATTCCACCATCTCGGGAGCCTCCGCAAAAGGAGTGTATCGGTCCACCACATCAGGACTAGACATAGAGTGTCTCCTCCAGAGTTTGGCCGGCGCGGCTAACTAAATTCATAACATCGCGGTAACTTTGGCGGGTTGGGCCCAACACACCGATGTAGCTGCGATCACTAAACGGGCTGCGGAAGCGGCTGATTATCAAACTAGCACCGGCCGAGCGGCCGATTGGGTTCTCGCTACCTATATAAACACTTAGCGGTTCATTTGGTGCGGTCTCGTTTAACCACGGCTGAATATTGTCTAGAAGTCTGGCAACTTCCTGAACCTGGCCCGGATGGACAAATTCCGGCTGGCCAAACAGATTAGATAGGCCGCTCATATAAAGCTCGGGGCCAATAGTGGCCAGGCCTAAGTTATGAGTCAGTTCCACAAGCGTATCAACGGCGTTACGAATAGTCCGCTCCGGCAAGCCACCGCTGGCAATTCGGGCGCTCAATGCCTGTTCGGCCCGAACTTCGCGCGGAGAGGTTTTGATTTTGGCAAGGTGGTTAACGTAAAAACGGTAGCCTGTATCGGTTGGCACACGGCCAGCACTGGTGTGAGGCTGGGCAATAAAACCACGGCGTTCTAGATCGGCCATTTCGGCCCGGATGGTAGCGCTGCTTACACCAAAAGCTTTGGCTAGTAAGCTGGAGCCCACCGGGGCTGCTACCTCGGCGTATTGTTCCACAATCGCGGCTAAGATTTTTTCTTGTCTCGGTGTCATCTGGCACTCCGGCAGGTTCACTGCCAAGTACTTTGATTATATCATAAATTGGCACTCACCCGTCAAGAGTGCTAACTGGCTGCTTCCAGGCAAAGTGCAGCCAAGTGCCCCATTCCTGCCAGTAAACTCCAGGTCTGAGAATCGTCGTCGTTGTTATGGAAGTCGTATTCGCAATAGCCTTCCGTTTCCCAATCTTGCCAGCCTACCCAGTGTCCATCTGCATGTGGACCTAAACAAGCACAGTCACCGATGGTTTGAAGGGTTACGTGATTGTAATTATTGATCCGCATATCACAGCCCATCCATAGTGGCGCATCTGTCCGAGGAAATTTAAACTCCGGATTGAAAATCCTGAAGGTTGAGCCGATGACCTCTGTGGTATCGGTCTTGACTGCTTGAGCTAAGTCCCGATCAGCCTTAACTACGCCTAACCATTCGTGAAATTTTGGGGCACCTATCACTTTACCCAGTATATTGAGACAAACCGCCGCGGTTGCCAGTTCATTTTCATCGTCAACCTCAACTAAATTCCAGGGGCTAGCTTCTTTATGTAGGTTAGGCTCGAACAAAAATTCTCTTTGGCCGACTCTAAGTTTTGGTCCATCAGCCACATAACCTAGCGCTGGTAATTCCAGCTTCATTTTAGTCTTGGTCAGATAACTCATTGGTTTAATTAAAGCCGATGGCGGTTGAAAATAATAATGATTGAGCTTAGTCGCGACGTAGCATCACAGCAAAAGCTTCGGCGGGGATGTCTACCTTACCAAAGCGCTTCAACCGCTCTTTGCCTTTTTTCTGCTTGGCCAGCACCTTCTTTTTGCGGCTGACGTCACCGCCATATAGACCAGAGGTAACATCTTTGCGGTAAGCACTAAGATCTTCGCGGGCAATAAACTTACCGCCAATGCCAGCTTGCAAGCTGACCTTGAAGTTTTGGCGAGGAATTACTTCCTTGAGTTTGGCGACGGCGCTGCGAGCCAGTCTGTCGGCCTCGCTGCGGTGCGTCATTATGCTAAGTGCATCAACTCTGTCGCCAGCCACGTAAAAATCCAGCCGCACTAAATCTTCGGCCCGGTAGTCGGCCAGTTCGTAATTAAACGAGCCGTAGCCACTAGTAACGCTTTTGAGCTGGTCAAAAAAATCAGTCAACAGATTGGCTAGCGGCGCTTCAAAATCAATCACCGCCAGTGCATCCATATAGCTGATGTGTTTTTGGGAACCGCGGGTGCCCACGACCAGCTGCAATACCGAACCGACGTATTGGCTGGGGCAAACAATTTCGCCTTTGACCCACGGCTCGCGGATTTGGGCGATTTGGCTTGGGTCGGGCAACTCGCCAGCCGATTTTATATCGAGCTCTTCGCCGTTTGTTAGATTAATTTTATAGTCGGTTGAGGGGTTGGTGACGATTAACTCTAGGTTATATTCGCGGGTCAGGCGCTCGCGCACAATATCCATATGTAGTAGACCCAAGAAACCGATGCGAAAACCAAAACCAAGCACTGGCGAGTTTTCGGGGACAAATTGCAGGGCCGAATCGCTAAGGCTCAACCGCTCGACGGCATCTTTAAGCAGCGGGTAATTTTCGTGGCTGTCTGGGAAAAAGCCGGCGTAGACAAATGGGTTAACTTCCTTATAACCCGGCAACGGAGTCTGGGCCGGGCGGTTTGATAGCGTGACTGTGTCGCCGACTTTAGCTTCGCGGGCGGTTTTAAGGTTAGTCACAATGTATCCGATTTCGCCAGCCCTTAACTTAAGAGCCAGGCTCATATCTGGATTGAGCGAGCCGACTTCTAGTGCCAGGCCCGGTGCGGCGGTGGCCATCATTTTTATAGAATCGTTTTTGTCAATCTGCCCGTCGACGACTCGCAGGTATAAAATTACGCCGCGGTAATCGTCGTAATAACTATCAAATATTAATGCTCTGGTTGGTGAATCGGCAGCGCCGCTAGGCGGTGGCACTAGCTCCACTAGCTTGTCCAGTAGAGCCTCTACGCCCTGCCCGGTTTTGGCCGAAACTTCCAAGATATCTTGGCGCTGACAGCCTAGCAGGCTAATAATCTCGGCGCTTACCTTCTCGATATTGGCGGCTGGCAGGTCAATTTTATTAAGCACCGGTATGATTGTAAGGTTAGCTTCTAGCGCCAAGTAAACATTGGCTAAGGTCTGGGCCTGGATACCTTGGCTGGCGTCAACCACTAAGATTGCGCCTTCAACGGCTTCGAGGCTGCGGCTAACTTCGTAGCTAAAATCGACGTGGCCCGGTGTATCTATAAGGTTTAGTTCGTAGTCTTTATGCTTCATCCGGACCGGTGCCAACTTGATGGTAATGCCTCGCTCTTGTTCTAGATCCATTTTGTCTAGCAACTGGGCTTTCATATTGCGCTTCTCGACCGTGCCGGTTAATTCCAAAAGCCTATCGGCCAGTGTGGATTTGCCATGGTCGATATGCGCAATGATACAAAAATTCCGGATATGGTCTTGGTTCATTCACCCCAGTATAACAGAGGTGACTCAAGTGTTGCAGACTTGGTAGCCGTTAAGCACGCCGCAGGAGTAAATATTTTGGTGTATTGATCTGTCGTTTTCCCAGCGGGCGACCGCTACAATTAGCAACACTAGCATAAGAGCTGCCAGGGTTATTTTTTTGATTTTACTCACTGGATTTGGACGGGTTTGAAGATAAGATTGCGCAGCCGGTTCATAATTGGCTGTGATTCCTCCAAGCCATAAAGATACGACACCAAAACATGCACGATGGCTGTTGGGACAACTATTAGCAGCAGCTTAGTGCCAAGGGTTATAAAGCCCTTATCGCCAACTGTTAGCGGCACCAGTTTGACCATAATATAGGCGGTCATAGCCGTAAAGCCGGTAACCGACAGGATTTTGATAACCCCCGCCCAGAAATCGCGCGTAAGCAAGTGGTGGTCGCGCCAAACCATAATACTCATAAGGATTAACACTTCGGCAGTTGCCACTAGCGACTGGGCGATGGCTAGACCCTCTATGCCAAACCCAGCCGGCGGGCGGCGGGCTAGCAGCGTAGCCAGCACGATGTTAAGCCCAATTGCAAAGACCGATATCATTAGCGGAGTAATCGTGTCCTTTTGGGCATAAAACCAGCGGGACACCAATGCGTAAAGTGTGCGGAATAAAATGGCGCCGGCCAGCAAGCCAAAGATTGTGGCTATCTCGTCGGAGTTATTGGAATAAATCATGTGGGCAAAATAACCACGGCCTAAATAACTGACAACGACAATCGGCAGAGCTATCCAAAGAATCACCCTGAAAATCTTCAAGAAGTCGGAGCGAAATAGGTCCGGACGATTTTGAGCCAGACGGTTATTTAACTGCGGAAAAGCAGCGGTAGAAATAGCCGTGCCAACTAAAATTACCGGCGCCGTAGATAGAACATAGGCATTAGAATAATTAGTAATCGCCCCTAGGCCAATACGGCTGGCAATATTGGTTTCGACTACGCTCTCGATTTGGTCTAAGCCTTGATCTAGCGAGCGCGGCGGCAGGTTACGCAAGATCAAACGAAAATCAGAACTGCGCCATAAAATCTTTGGACTCCAGCGGAAACTCAAGCCAAAAACACCAGAGGCTACGACCAGTAGTTGGAAGACTGCGCCAATCACAGCGCCAACACCCAAGCCAACAATGCCCAGATTCCCGGGGCCGCCGGTGTGACCATGAACCGTACTAAAAATAATCGCACTGATGATAATACTGGCGTTATAAAACAGTGGCGCCGCGGCATAAAAGAAGAAGCGGCCTAAAGATTGCTGCGCGCTGGTTAGCACACCTGAAATCGTAAATAGCAGCGGGTTGATAGCCAGTAAGCGCATAATTGCCGCGGCTTTATGCAATTGCTCGGGCGGCAAGTTTGGCGCCACAATATGATGAATAAGCGGCTGAGCAAATATCAAAATCACAACCGCCACTGCTGCCATTACAATAGTTAGAAGGTTCATTAAACTGTTGGCGATTTCCCACATACCCTTGCGGTCGCCACGGTGCAGATACTCGGCCAGTACTGGCATAAAGGCTACGCCCAAGGCACCAGCGGCCAAGGTATAGAAAAAGAAATCGGGGATACTAAAGGCGGCAAAGTAGCTGTCGGTACTGTTGGGCCCATATGTCAAGAAGTTAGCGTTAATTAGGTGGACACGCAAAATGCCGAGCAGTTGGCCGGCAAACGCCGAACCAACCAAGAGTGCTGCTATACCAGTTAAGGATATATGGCGGGGGCGGATGCGGCCAACGAACCAATTTCTCATTTACCTTAAGTATAAAGAGCGGGCTCGCTTTTTAGAACCCAGAAATTATTATGCGAGCGGTTATTCCCAGCGGAAGACGCGGAAGGCTATCGCGTAAATAATCACTGTCCAAATGGCCATCATCCCTAGTTGTGGGCCAATTTGGGTAATATGCTGGCCCTCGGTTGCAATCGATCGGATACCATCGATTACCGGAGTGAGTGGCAAATAGGCACTAACGTGCTGCAACCATAGCGGCATAGCGTAGCGCGGAAAGAATGTACCCGACAAAAACATCATCGGAAAAACCACAATGTTAGATAGCGGCGCAGCTTGGCGTTCGTTTTTAGCCCAACCACCAATTGCCAGACCAATTCCAAATATCATCAAAATACCCAAAATTATAAATAGTCCAAGCTCAAAATAATTGCCGACGATTTTAAAATGGAACAGCGGGCTGGAAGCTACCGCTATCATGATGCCAATCGAAAATAAGCCAATCACGGCGTTAGATAGCACGCTGCTGACAAAAAACTGCCAAACCCGCAGGGGCGTGATATGCAATCGGCGCAGTACGCCTTGTTTTTTCATCTCCGGAAAGTAGTTGACCGGCCCAAAAATACCCAAGCCGATTATGGAAAAGCCAAGCAGACCAGATACTGTGTAATCGAGTTTAGACAGACCCTTGGTGTTAGTCGATTGAGCGTTGACACTAAACGGCGGCGTGATTTTTACCAGCTGGGCGTTAACGCCTTCCAGTTCGCCCTGGATAACCGAACTAATGGTTTGGGCCGCCGGCGCATTGTTCTCGTCGTATAAAATCTGAGCTTGGCCAGACGGGACGCCACCCTTAAGCACACCAAAGCTGGGCGGCAAAATAATGGTGGCGTCGATTTCGCTTTTGCTCATTCTGTCTTTGGCTGTGGTCAAATCAGTGACAGTTGAATCAACGTTAAATAACTTGTTGGCCTTGGTATCGCTAGTAAACTTGGTAGCAAAGGCGCTACTGCTTTGGTTAAGTAGCCCGACGTGGAAACTGACATTGTTGCCCTTACTGATACTGCCAAAGACAAACAGGAAAATAAGCGGAAATACTACCGTGAAGAAAATCGCCAGCCGGTCGCGAAAATAGCGCCGCACCGAAATTTTAGCAAACACTCCAACCGTAAATAAATCACGTCGCCAGGAGCTTTTCATTGGCGGCCTAGCTCCTTGCCGGTTAAATCAATAAACACGTCTTCCAGGTTGGCTTGTTCGACCCGGTGCTTCTTTTTAAAACCTTTCTTTAGTAAATCCTGCACTAGCTTCTGTGGCGTATCCATAGCCACGATTTTGCCATCGTCCATAATCGCTACCCGATTACACAGCATTTCGGCCTCTTCCATATAGTGGGTGGTTAGGATAATAGTTATGCCTTTGCCGGCTTGGTTGATTTTTTGCACCAAGTTCCACAGGTTGCGACGGGCCTGCGGATCTAGGCCAGTTGTTGGCTCGTCCATAAAAAAGATTTTGGGCTGATGCACCAGCGCGGCGGCAATAGAAAATCGCTGCTTTTGGCCGCCGGACAAACTTTCGATAAAACTACTGGCCTTTTCCTGTAAGTGAACGTCTTTGAGCAGCGCCATCGTATTTACTTTTTCACCGTAAGCGGCGGCTTGTTGCTCCAACAGCTCGGTCAGTTTTACTTTATCCATAAAAGCAGTGGATTGGGTTTGGACGCCAATCATATACCTGACTTTTTGTGGCTCTTTAGCAACATCAATGCCGTTGATGGTAGCCGTGCCGCCGTCGATTGGCCGCAAGGTTTCTATCATCTCGAGAGTCGTAGTTTTACCAGCGCCATTAGGCCCTAAAATTCCAAATATCTCGCCCTGGCCCACTTCAAAACTAATGCCCTTAACGACTTCTTTGTCGTCATAGCTTTTGCGAAGTTTTTCAACTTTTACTATAGGAGTGCTCATACGCCTCGACCATTCTACACCGATTTGGCGGCCAAAAAAAAGACCCACCCCGGCGACTGCCGAAGTGGGATCTTTAAAAATTTTATTTTAAAACTACTTGTCGCTGCGCTTCAAAGTTAGGAAGCCGTTGCGTGGGTTTTCGCCAACTACGCGGCCAGCTGGTAGTTCATCTAGGCCAGTGTCGGCTCGCTCGTCTTTAGAAAAGTAGTAGATTGTTTGTACTTTGCCGCCCCGCAGAGTTACCTCTTTGGAGTTAAGGTAGTACTTTACACCTTTGCTATTCGTGTGTTGATAAGCCATTGTCTGTTCCCTCTCCTTATATTACTAATGTACCCCTAACATACTCTGCCCCCTTTTCACTTGTCAACAGGTATTTAGCACAACGCTGAGCGTCTTAGGGTTGCGCCCGTATAAGCATTTGCGTTATGATAACCTTAGCAAAAGTTAAATTTAAAGAGAGGGTTTTTTATAATGCAACCTGATGCTAGGGGGCCTCAATCCGTGCCACCACAACGACACAATCCCATTACGGGCTTAGCCGCCAGGGCTAAGAAGAGAAGATTAAGCTGGATTACTAGAGAACTAAGAATATCGGCCTTTATTGTTATTGTCGGCGCCGCCTTGATTGTGGCTTCGCTGGCTGTATGGCTGTGGAGTTCCGGCCCACTTGGCGAATCTTCGCAGATTAACTCCAGCGAGTATCAGGCAGTCTTTTTGACCAACGGCCAGGTGTATTTTGGCAAAATCAATGCACTTAACCACGACTACCTGACGCTGAGTAGTGTCTTTTACTTGCAGTCAAATTCCAGCACCAGTTCAACCAGTAACCCGCAGAGCAGTACTAAAAATAACAATTTGACGCTGGTCAAACTGGGTGTCAGTGAGTTGCACGCACCAGAAGACAAGATGGTCATCAACCAAAGCCAGGTATCGTTCTGGGAAAATATGAAAGATAGCAGCAAGGTGGTCAGCGCGATTAAGCAATACATCGCCAACCCAAGCGCCGCTAACTCCAGCAGTACCGTACAAAGCACAACCGGCCAGTAGCCTAGAAAATCGAAAAAGACTTTTTTAAGCCTTAACCGGCCCGCAGGGGTCGGTCGGTATTTAGGCCCGTAAACGATCGGCCGCTAGTCTAAGTGCGCCGCCAAGCAAAAATAGTCCGCTGGCTGCTAGGCTCCAGCCGGCTAAGTCTGGGCTCCAGCTTGGGCTAATAAAATCAAACTCGTATAAGGCCGGCGAGATATCGGCTGCAGTCACGGTTTTGACTGGATGCCGCTGCACATAGGCCTGGATGCAGCTGACGTAGAGACTAAACAGGGGCGATGTGGCGTGAGCTTGGCAGTAAGCCTGAGCGGCGGCGTAGTTATCTTTAGAGTTCTGGGTAGTTTGAGCTTTAGCAAGGCGAGCATAGGTGTAACTTAGCTGCAGTGGCGGGTAGATACCATTGGGCGCTGTCATAGAGGTATTCATATGCGAATGGACGTAGGAGCTCAAGCTGTCTATGGCCGGCTCTAGATTTTTATTATTTTTGTCGGCTGTATATACCGCGTCGCGCAAGCTAACCATTTCTAGGTTGTTGTGCCGAAGCGCCACCACACTCACGCTTGCGCTAATCAAGAAAAGTACCAGCCAAACTGCCCAATGCAGCCGAACAAGATATGAGCAGGCGTTTTTAATTTTTAGTGGCATATCAATATTGTAAATGAGTTGCCGCCTAGCTGCTAAACTTGAACTTAAGATGAACCGGGTAGTTTTTAGCAAAGAGCTCCAAAAAGCGGCTGTGCATTTGACCCGCAGCGACAAGCGGCTGGCAGACGTAATCAAAGTAAGCGGCCCGTGCACCATCAAGCCGCATAGCGATCACTACGGTGAGCTAGTTGGTAGCATTGTTGGCCAGCAGCTTAGCGCCAAGGCAGCCGGCGCAATTTGGCGCAGAGTCCTAGATTTATTTGGCGGCAAAATGCCAACGCCCGAAGCTCTAGTTAAAATCGACGGCCAAAAACTGCGCGATGCAGGTTTGTCTTGGGCCAAAGTTAAGTACGTCAAAGATTTAGCCGAGCACGTGCTGGATGGCCGGCTGGACTTGGCCCATATTGCCACTATGCCCAACGACCAACTAATCGAGCAGTTAACGGCCGTTAAAGGCATTGGCGAGTGGAGCGCTCATATGTTTATGCTATTTGGCCTTGGGCGGCTGGATATTTTACCGGTTGGTGACCTAGGCATCCGCAAAGCAATTCAAAATTTATATAAGCTGCCGGAACTACCTCTTCGAGAGCAAATTATAACCATCGCTAGTCGCAACAAATGGCACCCATATGAGTCGGTGGCGGCTTGGTATTTATGGCAAAGCTTGGATAATTCGCCAGCCAAGTCAACCCGGCACAGCGCTTAGAAAATATTGGCGACTCTAACTGGCGCGCTCGGCGCATCGGCAGACGAGATATATAGAACGCTACTTTTAGTTAGTAGAATATATTGATCGTTATACCAGCCAACCAGACTAAAGCCAGTCGCTACTACCTGTGCTCCGCCGCCGCCTTTAGCCGCAACAACCACCTTGCCGCTACTCGACCAAGCTTCGCGCGTGCCAGCAGGCGAAAGTTTGTGGCTCGAACTCAACTGCTCCAGCTGGCTGGCGCTAGCTAGAGCATTGAGCGAATTGGCTTTTTGCAAAGGCGCATCAAAACTTTTAAGCGCATTGCCATCCTGCCAAAATACGCTACTGCCAATCCAGCCAAGTAGTTTTAAGTTATCGCCAAACGCTGCTTCGACAAAACTACCCTTCGAAGCATCGACCACATAAATTTGGGGATGCGGGTCAGTGGTATGTCGTGCTAGTAGAGCCAAGTATTTGTTATCTGGCGAGGCTATTAGCGTGGTTTGGTTGTTTTCAAAACCGCTTCCCGCCACCAGCGTTTTGGCTGAGGTGCCATCCAGATTAGCCCTCATTACATTGACTCTGGCGACTGGCTTGGCTAAGTAGTAGAGCTTGCCAACCGGCGTCAACATAGTTGTAGTTTGTTTAATGATGCCGGTGGCGGTAACTAAATTGACGGACTTAGAGTTGTAGCCAGCCATCGAGAGCTTAGCTAGCTGAGGAACGCCAGTATTTGGCAGAGCCACCAGCGCTTCGCCGCTAGCGTCGGTTATGGCGTTGACACTGCCAGCCGCAATATCAGCTCCAGCCAACGACTGCTTGGTAATTAGATTGGCCAGACTGATTTTGACTAGGCTACCAGAGGTGCTAATTTGCAAAGTGGGTGAGGTTTTTTGGCTCAAAATCGGAATTAGTGTTTGGACTTGCTCGGCTTGGTAGTATGGCTTGGAAATACTAATGGCGCGATTGCCCGGCTTTACACCGACTAAAGTCGCCCTGCCCTCACCGTCTGTCATAGCGGTGACCGAGCCAACACTCAGTACGGCGTCACTAACCGGATCGCCGGTGGTAGAATCGGTGACCGTGAGCGTAAAGTCTTTCTTTAGAACCAGCGCCGCTGCGTTATAGCGGACTGATGGCATAGTTACTAGTAGCAGTAATAAAGCTAGGCCCAACAGCGGCCATAACAGCACGCCGCGGCCACTAAGCCAGCCAGATAGATTGATTGGTTGGCGAGGCGGTTTGGCTGGTGGCGGAGCGAGTTCGGGCTCTGGCTGCATAAAAGGCTCTGGCGCCGGCTCAGGCGGTTTTGGCGATGGAGGTATTGGCTCAGGTTCTGGGGCCGATGGGACTGGCTCCGGGACTGGAGGCGTTGGGGGCAGCGGAGGTGGTAGTGGCTCTGGCTCAGGCGCTGGTGGTAGTATAACCGGTTGCGGCAATGGCATAGGCGTAGCGTCCAGTTTAGATACATCAATTGGCTTTTGTGTTTTGGGAGGAGGTTGAACCGGCACCGGCTCAGGCGGTTTGGGTAGTGGGGGTACGACTACATCAGTCTGGATGGGTGGCGGCCCGGTTGGCACCGGTCGCTGCAGCGGCCGTACGAACGACTTTAGCGGGATGGCTGGCGGTGCGCTTGGAGCTGCAGGTTGGGTTGGTTGACTGGCTATACCAGCCGGCGGAACAGTTGGTTTTATAACATTGCCGGGGCGCGGGGTTGAGGCATCGGACGGCGGGTGTTGACTGGGCGGCACTATGCCAATAGAGTCGGCTTTTTTGAGCATCTCGGCTAAAACTGCTTGGTTTAAGGGCTTAGCCTCGATCGGTTTGTCGGCTGGTGACGATGTAATCGGTGTTGGCATCGGGCCAGCCGATGGCGGGGTTGGTACTTGGCGTAAATTGTCGGGCTCGTCTTGCATAATCAAATATATTTATAGGTCTATAAGCTTTTACTATAAGCGGTTTGGCTCACCTTGCCAATAGAGGTAGTTAGGTTAAAAATTAATTACCGTTATACGAACTGTATGATCTCAGGCAATCCTTGACCGCCACTTGGTGGGTATCGGCCGCGTTGGTAGAGACAACTTGTAAGTTACAGCCGCCAACTATATCTAGTAGCGCGTAGTTGTTATTAATCCAGCCAAACGCAGCTTGGGCAGAAAGGTCTTGGCTACCACCAATTTGCTTAGCATTAGCGCCGCTACTATCGCCTATAAAGCTGGCATTGGCATCATTGCGCGCCTCACTCCAAACGGTTTTTTGCAAGTTGGGTGAGTAATAATATGGCGTAGTTTTGTCGAACTGGCTACTGCTTATACTTACAGCGAGTGGCGAAAGCGTGCCAGCCTTCCAGCTGTAATATTTAGTCGGAGTGCTACTACTACCATCACTGATGTAGTAAGCCGTTGGCGAATATTGGCCAAAAAACACCGAGTGAGAGGCAGGATATTTGGCGATGTTTTGCAAGTTGCTGTCGTCGAGATTAACTACGTTAAAGCTGTTTTGCTTAGAGATAAGGCTGGGTGTGCTGGCTAAGGAAAAGTCCACTTGCCAGCTCTTATAATAGGCAATCTGACTGCTGCTATGCAGTAAAAAGACTTGCGAATACCCCTCATCGGCCGCTGAAGCACTACTGCCGGTGGCCAAACTTTGGTCTAGCGTTAGCTTAGCACCAGAAGCAGTATCGTAGCTTTTGAGTTTATTGCGACCGGCCTGCCAAGTATGGACAGCTGAGCTAGAAGCCGAGTAGATCAATTTATCGCTCATCCAGCCATACATCGTGTAGCTGGCATTCGAGCTGTCTACTAGACTAGCAGCGCCGGTTGAAGTATTAACTAGGTAAATCAAGGGGGTGGCGCCGCTTCGGTTGGTTTCTAGCGCAATGTATTTGCTATCTGGCGAGACAAATATTGAAGTTGAGCCGTTTTCTTCATTTCCGGTACCGGCCAGCAAAACTTTGGCGCTGCTGCCGTCGAGATTGGCCGCCATCACGTCAATCTTCCCGGAGGCGTCACTTAAGAAATAGAGCTTACCGGATGGCACTAAGTTAAAGGTGTTAACTTTCACGTCTGTGTCGCTAACCTGCAGATTGACTGTGGAGTCGTTGTAGCCAGCTAGACTTAGCGTAGCTTTTTGGGTGGCCTGCCCGACTGGCAAAACCAGCGCCGCGCCGCCGGATTTATCGGTTGTAGCGGTAATGCCGGCAACTTTAATGATTACGCCGGCAAGTGCATCGCCGGAGATCAAATCGTCAATCGTTACGTCGGTTTGCCGGCCGGTAGCTACCATCGAGATAGTCGGGATTGCTTTGGGCGAGAGAATCGGTACTAATATTTTGGCCGAGCCGGTTTGATAGTACTGCAAGGCGACCTGTACCTGGCGGTAGCCGTCTTTAAGTTTTAGTGATGCTTGGCCATCGCCATTGGTTTGGGCGGTTTGGCCGGCGAAGCTGACGGTTGCGCCGCTAACCGGTTTGCCAGTTGCCGAGTCTACCACCTTGATGGTCATATTCCGGCTCAGAAACAAACCAGCGCCCTGGTAGCGGGTTGTCGGTACCGCCGCTAGCAGCACTAAAACAATAAAAACCGCCAGCGGGATAGATAATTTCTTATGATTTTTAGACCAGCTCCTTAATCGCTGAAGCCGAGACGACTTGGTGGTAGCTGGTTGGGCGGCCGGCTCGGCGGTTGGCTTGGCTGGCGCAGGTTCCGGTGGTGTGGGTGTAGCCGTGGGTTCCGGAGGCGGACTTTCCACGATAGGTTCAGGCGGCACGGGCAGCTCGGGTTCAGGTTGGGAGTTTTGGTCCATAGTCTTAGAGTCTTGCCTAAAACTATAAGCATTTTGGTCTAAATTATCTAGTGGTTAGAATTCTTGTTTGGAATATTCAACTATACGTTCAATAAATATTTGTTTGCCGCGGGCAATATCGGCCTCGAATTTATAGCTTTCGAATTTTTTGGCTTGTTTACCGACTTGGGCCAGGCTTAGCCAGGCGTTTCGGCCGCCTTCGAATTGTTCAATCAGCTCGCCGCGCACATTGGTACATAAAACAATGTGGAATATTTTGTCTTCCAGCTGCTCCCCGGTCTCGGCCTGAAAAACTTGTTCGTGATAAATACCCTTCCACTCATGGTCGGCCTCTAGTCCGGTTTCTTCCTTAAGCTCGCGGGCCGCGGTTTCTATAATTGTTTCGCCCCAGCGAATTTTACCGCTCGGGAATCCCCAAAAACCGTAATACGGGTGTTTCAATCGCTCCTGGAATAAAAACTTGTCGTCTTTTTTAATGGCTAGTATCACGCCGCTTTTGGGTTGGCGCTCAATTACGTTGGCGTCGGTGTCTAGCTTGTTGGCGTATTCTTTACCGCGCGGCGTTAGGCTATATTTGCCGCGCCGAATTTTTTCTACATAGCCGATTTCTACCAGTCGGGCGATATGAAAATTAAAATGATCGCTAGATAAGCCGGTAGGTTTTTGAAGCTCGGCGTAGCCGGCCTCGGGCTGAAATAACAGCTCGCGCAAAATGCTGGTTTGGGCTTCGTGAATTTTTGCCTCATACGCCATACTTGATTTGAACTATAAACCGGCTGGCAAATCCCGTCTAGTAAAGTCGACTTTAGTTTTTGTTAGGTAAAAAATTTTAAGCGAACTTAATGATAGCTTCTAGGGTTATTGCGGCAGCTACAAGGCACCATACAAAAATATCGGCTCCTCTTCCTACCCACTCGTCAAGCAGCGCGATTGTTTTCTTGCGCAGTGGCAGTTCGCGGTAATTGAGCCTGAACCACGAGCCATTAACCAGCAGTAGCCCGCCGTAGCAAAAGATGCAGAAAATACATAGAGCACCGATGTTAAAAATGCTTTGCCAGAGATACCAAAAACCAAAACCTACGAAGAATAGTGCAAAGGCTTGATAGGCAAAACGAACTCTTTTATGAAGTTGCGCGCCGCCCAGGCCTATCAAACCGGCCGACAGCATCAAAGCAAAGAAAACTATGCACATTAGCGAATTTGGAAAGCCAAAAACCGAACTTTGGTGGGCATTGAGTATGTTAGTGCAATTAAATACCGAGTTGAGGTTGCAGCTTAAAACAGCGTGGGCATTTTTTAGCAGCGTTAATTTCTCGAGCATCTGCCAAAAAGATGCAATCAAGCCTACGCCCGCGCCAACACTCATTAGCGCGTAAAGTTTTTGCGATTGTTTCATTTAATTTGTCCCCTTTTACTTCTATCTTACGCCAAAAATGGCGCAGTAGGGCAGCTTTCTACAAGCCGAGTAAGTGGTAGACCAAGTAGGCCGGCCAAACTAGCGCTTTAAGTAGCGCCACAACACTAGGCCAAAAGCCGGTAGTGGTGTGCAGATAGTAAACGGCCGCGCCGATTATGCCAAGGCCGTAACCGCCCATAGGTTTGCCGCCCATATTTTTGTTGTTTTTCCAGTTTTTCATACTGCTCTCCTTTCTTCCTTATTATGCTCCTGATTCTCAATAGCGATAGTGGTTTCGGCAGCGCGGCGAGCTAGCGGTATAACTTCCGCCAATCTAATCGATTCGATTGGCCGGCGCGGTTCAACCGGGTCAATTTTTACGCTAAGACGCGGACGGATAGTGTTGCGTATTAGAGCCTCGGCCGCGGTTTGCTCAGCTTCCGAACGTGTATCAAGAGATGAGTCTGATTTTGGTGTTTCAATCATTTTATTACTTGATTTTAATTTAGCATAAACAGTATAAAAATTTAAGTAGGTCGTTGGTCATAAATTGAGCAAGGTAAAGCGAGGTATAATACAGTCAATGTTAGACCTACCAATGGACAGGCGGCTCGATTGGCAAATGCCTACTCCGCCCATGGCCGAGGGTAGGCCGACTGTGGCAGATGTGCAGCTTGAAGAT
Organism: uncultured Candidatus Saccharibacteria bacterium; assembly: GCA_964442325.1. GTDB lineage: Bacteria > Patescibacteriota > Saccharimonadia > Saccharimonadales > UBA10212 > CAYTYX01. Next base: position 103,027 of record CAYTYX010000001.1, on the reverse strand, counting down.
TCTGATTTAAAACGAAAAGTGATTGCTGGTGCCAAAATCGGAGTAGCCGCCGTGGCCTTTTTTGTAGCCGTGACTGAGGGAGCAAGTCATATTGGCAACGATGAAGTGCAAATGTTTACTCAATCCGTAGAAATCCTGACCGAAATCGGCGTAATTGGAAAACTTAGTCTACGGGCCATCCACGCCATCGAGACCGGCCAGCCCGATTAACTTTTGACTCCTGTCAGGTCCTGTCGCCGAGCTTGGAGGGCCACCAGTTCCACCGCCCCAGCATCACAACAATCGCCGGCACAAGTAGTGTCCGGACAAAAAACGTGTCGAGCAAAATGCCAAACGCCACGCCAAAACCAATTTGTTCGACTTGCTGATTACCGCCAACAATTCCCAAGATACTAAACGTGCCAGCTAAAATCAGCCCGGCTGATGTGACAGTTGTGCCCGTAATACCTATGGCTTTTATCACCGCCTCGCTAACCGAACGGTGGTGCGACTCTTCGCGGATTCGGCTCATCACCAAAATGTTGTAGTCCTCGCCCAGCGCCATCCCAAACACAAACATCAAAAACGGCAAGACAAAGTTTAGGCCGTCTTGGTGAAAAATATGCACAAACACCAACATTGCAAAACCAAGCGATGCCAAATAAGACAGCCCAACTGTCAAAATTAGATACCACGGCGCCACCAAACTACGTAGCATCAATGCCAGCAAACCGGCGATTATCAGCAGTACAATCGGGATAATCTTTTTAAGGTCGTTATTGTTGGTAAGGTTAATGTCGTAGGCAACTGAATCCGCGCCATAAACCGTATTTTGATCGGCGCCCACTTCTGCGGCAATGGCTTGCAACGTTGACCTGGCCGCCGGAACAGCCTGCATAGCCGCCGTGCTACCGGACGGTCCGGCCGCGAGCACGCCGTAAAACTGGACTGTTTTGCCGTCGGCAGCAATAAACTGGTTGATGGCCTCCAGCTCCGGCCCGCTGCCGTTTTTATGCAGTTGTAAAAGTTGCGCCGAGGTTAGGTTAAAGCCGTTAGCGTTGAATGGGCCGCTAATGGCCGAGAAGACGCTGGAGCTCGATAGCTCAGTTTGGGCCTGCTTGAGCTGGGCCAGATTATCCCAGACAGGTTTAGGAAAGTGCATAATCAATAGGTCCGGATTGTTATTGGCCGCCGGAAAGTGCTGAGTTAAAACTTGCTGACCAATAGCCGAGTCACTACCTGAGGGCGCGCTTTGGTTGCCAAAACCGGCCGACTTATAACCCAGCAATCCTAGCATCAAACCACCAAACACCAGCACACCAAGTATCATCATTAGTTTAGTTTTGGCGGCGGCTTTGTCGGCCAGCCTGCCCCACAAGCCAACTTTTTGGTCACGTTTAGTGGTTTTGGCCGGCCAAAAAACAGCGCGGCCCAGTACGGCCAAGACGGCTGGTAAAAAAGTCATCGCAATCAGAAGCATTATCCCCAGACCAATCGCCAGCGCTGGGCCTAAGCCTTTATAAAGACCGAAGCTTGCTAGTAGTAGCGCCAGCAGCGCCGCCATAACCGTAGCCGCCGAAAAGGTAATTGATTCACCAACTTTAGACAAAGCTTTAATAACAGCGTCTTTTGGCGCCAGGCCATTGCGCAACTCTTCGCGGGTTCTAAATACCAAGAATAGGCCGTAATCGGTGCCTGCCCCAAGCAGCAACACAATCAAAAGTATTTGGGTAATAAAGCCGACTTTTACGCCGATTTTGGTAGCCTCGGCAATTACTGGTTGGGCAACAATTAGCGCAATGGCGGCCGGCACCAGCGTCACAATCGGTGCCAAAACCGAGCGGAATACCAAAAACAGTAACGCCAAAATCAAAAGTACCGTGTAGCCTTCGGTTTTATCTTTGCCTTGGTTGTTGGCGGTTTCTTGGTCTATCTGCGACGGCAAGTCGCCGGTTAAATTGGCTTTGGCGCCGGCTGGCACACCGGATCGGGTAATAGCGCCGCGAATGTTATCAACTATGGCTGTTGCGCCTTGGCCAAAAGACGCGCCAGAAAGCCCCACCATCAACTCGTGAGCTTGGCCGTCGGCGCTAGTGCCCAAATCTTGAATTTGAGTTATCTCGGCAACGTTTTTTACTTTGGCGCTGATGCTGGCAATCGTCGCGTTATCGGCAGTGGTAAGTTTGCTGCCCGAGCGGCTATATACAATCAGCGCGTTACTGGCAGTTTGTTTTAGCTGAAAGGCTTGCTCTAGCTGGGCACCTTGGTTGGTCGGCGTGTTGGCGGGCAAAAAATCAGAAACATTGTCTTTTTCGACACTGCTGATATTTGGGAAATTAGAAACAACCAGTGGTATGGCGACTAGCCACGCAATGATTATCAGCCAACGAAACCTAACCGAAAATCGGGCAATTTTAGCAAACATCACTACCATTTTACACTGCCCAGCCGCACCCTGCTCGCCATTAAGCTAAAAAGCTAGATTATAACTTTTTTGATTCGGGATTTAAGCTAATTGATTTAATGCGGGTCGCCCCAAACAATTTCTATATTTGGTCCGAGTTGTTGAGCGGCAACTTTCAATGTCTTTTTTCGGCCGGCTTCGTCGGCCACACCATACACCGTACTCGCACCAGCAACTCCAAAGGTTTTTATCTCGCCCTTGTCGTTGGCTGTAAAGTCAAACCAGCCGGCATCGGTCACACCGTCTCTAATAGCTTCCTCTCTTAGTTGCCCTGTAGCCGGGATAGGTTCGGTTGGTTTGGCCGCGGCAATTTTTTGGGCAAGTTCCTTGTCGTCCGACGCCAACCCAATCATCTGGATATGCTCCAATCTTCCGTCCTGGGCATCTGGATTGTTTGGTGCCGCAAGCAGTATCACATCGCCAATTCTTATAAATCTGCTTTTTTGCTGGTGAAATCGCTCTCTTATATATTGAAGGTACTCGGCGCTTAGCTCGCCAACCAGTCTGATTTCTTCCGGCTCTGGCCTAGACTCAAGCTCAATCGGCGGCGGTAAAGTAGGCGCCATTTCCTGCTCGGGTGGCTCGGGCGGTTCGGATGGAGGCTGTTCTGGTGTTCTTCGTTTAAATAATGGCATTTTTGTTTTTAACCTATGCGCCAACTTAACCATAAGCTTAAGCGTAAATCAAGCTCTGCTTATGTTTACGGAAAGCTACAGGCCAGAAGAGTTGACGATGTTATAGTTGCCACTGCCGAAACCTTGCCAGGCCATGCAGATATTGTAGCCGTTGAAGTTAGAGGCGTTATCTTTTTGGCGCCCACAAAGAACTTGGGCCGCGAAAAACCGGTGGTTTTCTGCTACCACTTGCATTTGATGCACGCCGTAACCAATTCCAGCAACCAGCACAGCAATTGCTATTGCGTAATTTCTTATATTTTCTGATCTCATAAGCAAATTATATTCCTTGGTGGCTAAAACTGAAATTTAGATTTTCTGAATCTATAGTCCACAGCCACCGAGCCTTGTTTTTCTACCAAGGAACCTAGTTAGCTATATTTTTTATCAAATTCATCGTGCCCTAGGATGTCAACAATGGCAACGCCGCCACTGGTGATGGCGTAGCTTATTCGAATCCGGATAGATTCTTTGGAGTTTCTACCCTCTATCTTCCTGTCTAACGGAGATAGCCGCCTTAGGACCACATGATTACCGTTTATGCGTACTTTTGCGTTGGAAGACACCATCTTTTTGGTCCCTCTACCCAGCGGTTGTTTCATAATACTTTCAATCATCAATTTTATATCCGCCTGCGTGTCCGGACCAAATCGTTCGAGCCTAAACTCATCACCAAGCTTTTCCATTTCTACGGCCTGTAGCTCGTAGCCATTATTAATCGCTCGTTTCACTCCATATAGCGTTTTCACGGGAGCGGATTCCTCAATAACACTCTTAGCTTCTTCGGCCAGTAGGTCGTGTTGGTCTGGCAATGAGGCGCGCTTTCTGGAATCAAATCGTTTACGGTCATAACGGTCTAGAAAAATGTCAGATACGACACAAATCATATCCACAACCTCTTCTCTTGTGCGATGAGTCCGTATCTTAAAGTGTAGGTCATTTATAGGCCCAGCCAATATAGCTAAGGATGCTTCCAGTTGGCCCGGTCGAGGCCTTGCTGAATTCGCTAAAGGCTTCAGATATTTGTTCAAATGATTTCCATCTCGGGAATGTATTTTTAAGTGCTTCTCTTATATTTACGCCATCCGGAGTATCTACCCCATCATGGATTAGGGCAAAACGAGCCATATCTCTAATTTGGGAGTATCGGCGATTTTTTTCATTTTCACTTACTTCTTTTACAAAATTGTCCAGATAATAATCGGGTCTGTCTCTAACCTCCTGGAGGAATGCCCGTAGGATACTTTGCTCGTCATCAGGCCGTCTCAAGTCAACGGCAATTATTCTACTGAGTTCTTGGCAAAGAGATGAATCAGATCCGCCGTTTTTGGTGTAGGCTATCAATTCTTGAGCAAAGTCCGGTGCTTGCCACAGTTCGGTAACTAAAGCCCCCAATACCTCTTTGGCTACACTATCTGCTCTACCCAGATTACCTACGATATCCGAGCTGTGCTTGGCAATGTCTGTGCGGGGGAAGGTTTCTTTTAGTACTTTGCGGACAAAGGGGTTAGGAACTAAATGCAGCTCTTTGGCTGACCTAACTCCAGCTTTTATAAAATTACCTTCTGTATGAGCGTAATAGCGGGCCCCAACCAGCAAGAGTATGCCTGCCTCTGCCGCTAGCCTAGAGGCGTCAAGTCCGGAAAGTTCGTGGCTTACGAAGGTTCGTATTACACCACCTTTGGTTTCGGTGGTGAATTCTGGGCGGTTGTAAGTAGACATATTAGACTGAAGCCTTTCCAAGATGTCTTTATTAGAAGCAAAATCGGCAACTTTTGCTATAGAGCCCCATAGTCCGGTAGATCGCTCTAAAAGCTCTTGGTTAACACTTAAGAATTGTTCCGGTGTAACGGCTTGGTCGAAGTTATCCTTGTTAGTATCGGCTACAATTTGTTCGGCCGATAAACCAGTAGAAGACTCTGGGGCTTGGCCCCTGTGGAGTAATTTCATTTTGATTATAATATACTGTTTTTGTATAAATGGCAATGTTCGCGTGAATCCGGGGATTTAGATTTTTGGGCGTATAATTTTGGTGTGAATAAAAGCCAAAACAAAAATGCCGAAGCCCTCGACCAAAGCTCAACTAAACAACTGAACCGGTTGCGAGCCGCCGTACTGGGGGCAAACGACGGCATTGTTTCCATCGCCGGTTTGGTGGTTGGCGTAGCCGGTGCAACCAACAGTCGCACGCCAATTTTGACTGCCGGCTTGGCCGGCGTAGTTGCCGGCGCGGTGTCAATGGCCACTGGCGAATATGTGTCGGTCAGCAGTCAGCGTGACACTGAACGGGCAATGATTAAAAAAGAAAAGTACGAGCTAGATAATTTCCCCAAGGAAGAGCGGCAGGAATTGGCCCAGATTTATCAGGCCAAAGGACTGTCTGTCCATACTGCCAGCGAAGTGGTCAAAGAACTTTCTAGCAAAGACGCTTACGCCGCGCATTTGGACGCCGAGCTAGGCATCAACCCTAACGATTTGGCCAATCCGTTGCAAGCGGCCAGCGCTTCAGCTGGCGCTTATTTGGCTGGCGCTGCTCTGCCGCTGTTGGCTATTTTAATTCCGCCCGCGCATAGCCGGGTTATCGTTACTTTTGTTAGTGTGATTGTGGCTTTGATTTTAACTGGTGCCTTAAGTGCCAAATTTGGCCGGGCGCCAATGAAGCAGGCGATTTTGCGGGTAGCGATTGGTGGCGCGCTAGCTATGGCTGTTACGTATTCAATCGGCCACGCCATCGGTGCGGCTGGTTTATAGGCCCAACCTCTGCAAGATTCCGGTTCACGGCTAGTTGTTAAAATATTGGTTTTATGTTATTTTATAGTCCTCAACTCGAGGAGTAGAGCTGGCACGGCAGACAACCGTGCACGAACTTTGGAGGCCTAATGCCAGGCGTAACCGCGGTCATCGACAGGGCGTGTTTAGAGGATCGTGCCTTCAACATCAGCCGCCCGAAAGTCGAGCTCGTGCGCGAGACCCTCAAGACGGCAACGGCCAAGGCGATGAACTCGCTCGACTGGGACAACAAGGAGCTGCGTCTCCTCGACCCGGACAAGCAGATCACGCCGGTGATCATGCTGGCCGGCGACATCACGTTGGGCGACGCGATCGAGATTGCAACGCCTGATGTCGCTGCAATCGTTCACATCTGGGCGTTCGACTACCCCAGCCGTAACGGTGTCGGGTCTATGAACGAGATCAATCAGTTCGGCCCAGACGATCAGGAACTGATTCGGCGGCTCGGCCTCATGCATTTCCCAGGAGAACGGTTGGGGCTGGTGAGGGATCGCCTAAAGAAGACGCTCGGAACTGACCGTCAGGTCGAGGTCAACTTCGTACCTCAACGAGAGAACCACTGGGTCGGCGGCTGAACGCCACCCAACAAGCCCGCTTATGAAAAGGCTCGCGAACGAATCATTGTTCGCAACACCCGCTTTTTCGTTAGCGGGCCTTTTCATTTTTAAACCACCCGGGATTTAGGTTTTTGAGTTAGGCGATTAGTCGACCTTCAAAAAACTTATACTCGATTCTGTCTTTTGCCTCGGCAAATTTAGTTGAAGCAATTATTTCTAGGCCTTGGTCCTCAAATGGCTTAAAACTTTTTGGCAATATATTAATGAGCCTCCCGGCGACAAGCTCGGGGTTAAATCCATCAAAACTTAAGTGCCCAAGTCTAAGCAAATACCAAGCGGCTATAAACAATGAGCATGGGTATTTTTTGTTACGGATATATTCTGATATTTGCGCTTGTAGTTTTGGTTTTTCAACCAGGCTGATGACTTGGTCGCACAAAGGAATAAGCTGCGATTCTCTAATTATTAAGTCCGGCTCAAAACCTTTGACTGTTAGCCAACTAGTAAACTCACCATAGTCAAAACTCGGATCAGGAAAAGAGTAATCGTCGACCATAACTACCAGACTGGTGGTTTGGCCATTAAGTTCCTTGCTAAGTTCGCCTAGGATTTTAAGCGAGGTCTCGTGCTCCTCGCTGATTTTGTCTTTTGTGTAAATATGGGCATACTCGATCGAAACGTTTTTCATCTTTGCATTAATTTTACGCTAGACTGGGGGATTTAGGTTTTTGAGACTTTTGTCAGATGATGCTTATCTCTGGGCAGCCGTCTAGTTCGGCGGTAACGTAAGTTTCGATAAATTGGCGTGTACTATCCAGCGTGTCATTCACTTCAACAAAATTATTGTGGTGAGCACTACCACTTACGATTTCTAAAAACTCGTCGTAGCTAATTGGAACTACTAAATGTCGGCTTTCGTCTTTAGCGCCAAGCACCGGCTCGATTTCTATGTGGGCTTCGTCGTCGTGGTAACTTACCCGACCGTCCCAGCTTTTTACTAGAAAGCTTGGAGCATTTACTTCTTTTTGGCTAGTAAGCCAGAAGTTTCGGCCAATTTCGCCTAGCGCTATGGAATTAGGCTCAATCTCCATACTCACTACACTGACTTTATGACCAGCCCATGATTCATAGCTGGTTATTGCTTCGGCACTCATAATTACGGAGCTAAACGGTTGGTGTTGCTAGGGCGCGTTAATTCAAAATACCAGTGCTTTCCAACGTCTTTGAGCTGAAAGCCAGCTCTTTCTAAAGTTTTACGACTGGCTTCATTTCCCACCGCCACCTCCGCGTATAGCACTTCTAGATCCGTCACTTCAAAAACGTACTCGATTAGCGCCTCGGTAGCTTTGCGGGCATAACCGTACCCGATGTAAGGCTTACCTATCCAATAACCAACTTCGGCAGAGTTTGCGCCTGTATCGGGAGAAAGATTTATGCTACCCACCATTGCCCCACCTTGCCAGATACCAAACCTTAGCTTAGTTGGATATTCAGGGTTAACGATGCTTTCTCTGACCGTGTCAACTGAAGGATATTTAATGGCAGTACCGTCGCCAAATTGACTTAAGTGTTCTCTGTCAGCGTCAATCAAATCAAAATAAGCCTGGGCGTCGTATGGTCCTAGCTGGTGAAGTGACATACCGTCTTGTGCTTCTATCTCAATTTTTGTAGACGCAGCTTGTTCACTCATGGCGTTAGACGGTTCATGTCGCGCGGGAACAAAGCGGCTTCTTTGACATTGCCTAGGCCAACTGTTTTTTCGACCAGCCGGTCGATGCCAAAGCCGCAACCGCCGTGTGGCGGCAGGCCGTACTTCATCGCCTCTAAGAAGGTTTTGAATAATGGGTTCTCGACATTTAAGCCGGCGTCTTTGATTTGCTGCGTTAACTTTTTATAGTCGTTTTCGCGCACTGGGCAAGTAGCAATCTCGAGCCCGCGGAACAATAAGTCGCCCCACAGCACCGTGCCGTCGTCGGCCAGTTTGTGGTAGAACTTCATCGCTTCTTTGGGGAAGTTAGTTACAAACACGGCTTCGCAGCCCTGCTCTTTTTTAGAGTGTTCGCAAATCCAGCGCTCTTCGTCTGGCAGTAAGTCTTTTTCTTTAGTGGTGTCGGTACCGGTAGCTTTACTGTAGAGCTCGTGGACTTGCTTGACCGTAAAGCGTGGGAATTTTTCTTTGAGCACCAGCTCCGGCGCGTTCCAGCTTTTAAGTTCATCGGCGTAGTCTTTATAAACTTTGGTTAGTGCGTCGTAGGTCATATCTTGGACCATGTCTAAAACTTCGTCGTGATCTTTGATAAAGCCAAATTCGATGTCGAGCATATAAACTTCGGTCATATGGCGGGTGGTGGCGCTTGGCTCGGCGCGGAAGGCCGGCGCGATCTCAAACACACGTTCAAACGCGCCAACCAACATCTGTTTATAAAGCTGCGGGCTTTGGGCCAGCGTGGCTTCTTTGCCAAAATAGTCGGTTTTAAAAACTTCGGCGCCGCCTTCGGTTGCACCGGCCAAAAGTTTGGGCGTGTTGATTTCTACAAATTCATTTTTATATAAAAATTCGCGGATGTAGCGCAGTAGCGCTGCCCGGACTAAAAAGACTTTTTGTTCCTGAGGGCTACGCAGGCCGATGTGGCGCGTGTCAAAAAGAGTGTCTAGGTTGTCGGACTTATGGCTGATGGGTTTATCTATCTCGATTGGTGACTCGTCGGTAACCGGCACCATTACTTCAATCTTGGCATCGTGCAGTTCGGCCCCGCCCGGCGCTCGCGACTCATCTTTAACCGTGCCGGTAATCGCCAGCACTGTGCCGATTTGCATGCCGCGCAGTTTTTCTACTTCTTTTTCATCTTGCAGTACAGCTTGGGTTAAGCCGCCGCGGTCGCGCACCACAATAAAGTTAATGCCGCCAATTAGGCGCTTTTTGTGCAACCAGCCTTGGATAGTAATTTGCTTGCCGACATGCTTAGCCACATCGCGGGAGAGTACACGTTCCATCGGTGTTATTTTAACAGTTAATTAATGGGTTAGGTAGTCTACTCGATTGGCAGATTGATGGCTTCAGCTGTTTTGACGAGAATGCGTTTTAGAATTGGCCCGGCATTTTCTAGCAGTTCGTGCTTGTTAAACGAGAAAAGCATTTTGCGACTGGTATCTAGCGAATAGTCCGGCCAGATTGGAATTGAAGCGGCAAAAGCAGGCATGCCGGCTTGTTCTTCGGCTTGAATATGTAACAACGACGGAATATTGCGTAGAGTATGCTCATCTAGTCTTTTGCTGAGAAGATCTAGCGAAAATCCCGGCATTTCGATTCTTTTTTGTTCCGAGCCAAAAGTGTAGGCAAGATGACTTAGATATTGGGGTATCCAATTTTCGTCAATAAAGTGCTGGGTCATAACGTAGAGCATCAGCTGTTTTTGCTCTTCTGCCAGTTCGGATGGCGGTGCCAAGGTTTCCAAGCTAGGAAAATCCAGTGCCAAAATAGACTTAAGCCGCTCGGCTGCTAGCTCTTTGGCAATGTTGGGCGGGCTAAAACGAAATTCGCTCATATATGCTCAGTGCACAAATTGAGGGAAAGTATAGAGGCGGCGAGCGGGGTTGGCAAGAGTAATTTTTACTTTTTGGCCGGGGTTGGTTCGGGCTTGGCCGGCGAGCCAAAAATCTGCTCGAGCACGTTTTGCAAACTGAGCATACCTACAATCTCTTCAAAATTGTTTTGAACCACAAACACGTGTTGCTTGCGAGCTAAAAAAGCTTCGAGTGCTGGCAGTAGACCTAGGTCTTCATCTATAAATTCAACAATTGGTTTCATAGCGGTGCGGACCACGCCGCCATCGGAATGGGCCAGCGCGTCTTGCAAATACAGTATGCCGGTAGGTTGGAGTTTGACGCTTTTGCCGGTGTCTTTAACGACCATAAAGCTATCGGCTTTAGTTTTATGGAGTTCGTCCAGTAGGTGCGGGCCGATGTCGTCGGTCTCGGCTACGCGCTTGGTTTTAGATAGCGGCACCATAGCGTCGCGGACTTTTTTGTCACCAAATGTTAGCGCCGAGGCAGCAATTTTAAGTTCGGCTTCGCTGATACGGCTATCGGGCTGGCGAGTTTGACGCTGCAGTAGCTCTAGCAAGTCGTCTTTTTCGTAAAGTTTGGTGTAGCTGGGGCGGTGGGTAGTAGACGGACTAAGCGGCAGGTGGGTTAAGGCCTTAGCCAGCCAGCCGGACGTTATATTTACTAGTCGCCACAAGTAGCCGCCCTTACTTAACGTAAACGGCCAGATTATTACCGCTAAACTTGCAGCCAAAACAATCCAAAATGGCCAGCCGCTAAACTGTTTTAATAAAACTATCAGGCTAACGCTGCCAATAACTACTAACAGCCACTCGCCTTGGCGGCCATGCGCCTTTAAACGGTACAGGCTACTATCGTGTCCTGCCCGGGCGCGACGCCGCAGTTCAATCACCGGAAACTGCTCTAAGCCACGGGCCACTATCATAGTTAGTGCCAGAACAATTGCCGATATAGCCACAATCACTAAGTGCATATCTATATTCTACTGCCTGCACCTCGTGCCGACGCGGTTGATTAGTGGTGGCAAATGTTATACTCTTAAGATAAGTTATGGATAGGCGATTTTTAGCGATTCTGGCCGGACTAGTGATAATTTTTGGCGGTATTTTTGCCGTAAGCCAACATAAAACCGGTAGTTCCGACGGCACGAGCTCGGGCGGCCAACCAACCAAACACATCGAGGGCCAAGGTAAGGCTGGAGTGACTTTGGTTGAATACGGCGATTATGAATGTCCGGTTTGCAGCGAATACTACCTGCCACTTAAACAAGCCGAGAGTCAGCTGTCTAGCCAAATTTATTTCCAGTTTAGCAACCTGCCCCTCACCAGCATTCACCCCAATGCCTACGGTGCCGCCCGTGCTGCTGAGGCCGCTGGTTTGCAAAACCAGTATTGGCAGATGCACGACTTGCTTTACGCCAACCAGAGCGCTTGGGCCAGCAGCTCAAAAGCTCAAACTATATTCGATGGCTACGCCCGGCAGTTAGGGTTAAACGTCACCAAGTTCGATCAAGACTACGCCAGCAGCCAGGTCAACGATTCAATCAGCGCCGATATGACCGCGTTTGGTAAGACCGGCCAAGCCCAAGCTACGCCGACTTTCTTTCTAGACGGCAAGTTTATAGACAACAGCCAGTTTATAGACCCGGCTACCGGCCCGAGCGCCACCAAGATTGTTCAGGTCTTGCAAGCCGAAATCACCGCCAAGATTCATTAGAGCTTTAGCACAAAATAAATTCGCGCCAGCTGGGGCGGACGATATTTACTAAAATTTTGGTTGGCCGCGATGGCACGGCAACTACCTCAATTGGCATTTTTTATTTTCCTCCCTTTTTTGTTTTTGATAGCGGTCAGTGGACCACCTCAAGTAATGGTAATTATATAGGCTTACGCTTAGGTGGGCAAGCCTAAAAAGTTAGTAAAAAGCTTACGCCTGTAAGATAATATGATTAATAAATGTCTAAGGATTTACTGGGTAGAATCGCCGAGGTACCGGGTGAAGTTATTGACGAGGGAGTTGCCATTGGCGAACAACTTGGCCAAAACTTACCACCGTCAAAAGTAGTCAAAGAAGGCCGTGACTACTGGCATATGCTTGGGCCCGGCCTAACCACCGGGGCATCCGACGACGACCCGTCCGGCATTGCCACCTACTCCCAAACCGGCGCACAGTATGGCTTTGGTTTGCTATGGCTGGCCGCTTTTACTTTTCCGCTAATGGCGATTGTGCAAGAAATGTGCGCCCGCATCGGCCTAGTGACTGGCCGAGGGCTAGCCGGCACAATCCGCACCCATTTTTCTAAAAAAGTTTTATACCTTTGTACTACGCTACTTTTTGCGGCTAATGCCTTTAATATCGGCGCGGATTTAGGAGCCATGGCTAAAGGCGTTCAGCTACTGCGGCCTAGTCTTGATTTTTCGATGCTGGTAATTGGCTTTAGCTTGCTGACCGCACTGCTGCAAATTTTTACTCCCTATGCCCGCTACGCCAGATATCTTAAATGGTTAGCGATGGTACTTTTTGCCTATGTCGCCTCGGCGTTACTGGCACACTTGAATTGGAGTGATGTAGCCAAGCATGCGGTTATCCCTCACCTTACTTTCAGCAAAGACCAGTTGTTGCTGATTTGTGGCATCTTAGGTACAACTATCTCACCGTATCTGTTTTTTTGGCAAACTTCCCAAGAAGTCGAAGAAGAAATTTTGCAAGGCAAAACCAATATCCCGCTGCGCCAGGCTACTAAGCACAAAGATATTCGCAGTATGCGAATTGACGTTTGGAGTGGGATGTTTTTGTCTAACCTGGTGATGTTCTTTATTATCGCCGCTTGCGGCGCTCTGCTGTTTACCCACGGCATAACTAACATAAAATCGGCCGCTCAGGCCGCCGAAGCGCTTAGACCTTTTGCCGGTAATGCGACCTACCTATTATTTGCGGTTGGAATTATTGGCACCGGCCTGCTGGCTATTCCGGTACTGGCCGGTTCAAGTTCTTATGCCTTGGCCGAAAGCTTTAAGCAACGCGAAGGTTTGTACCGTAAGTTCAAACAGGCCCACGCTTTTTACGGCACTATTATTGTGTCGATGTTGGTTGGTTTAGGCCTAAACTTTATTGGCCTAGACCCAATTAAAGCGCTGATTTATGCCGCTATCGCCAATGGCATTGTTGCGCCAATAGTTTTGGTTCTGATTGTTTTGATTAGCAGTAATAAGCACATTATGGGCGACTGGACCAACCGGCGCTCAACCACAGCCTTGGGCTGGGGTGTTACCGGCGTGATGGCCCTAGCCGGCCTAGCCGCCATCTGGTCACTGTTTTAACTCATAGGCTTTTCATGCGACCGCCGCGCTCTTCCATGATCCGTTGAGTCTGATCCAAATCTTTGAGCCAGTCACGCCACCTACGATTGTTCGTGGCGATAAATTTGTAGGGATGGAGGGTCATGTCTGCCTCACTAGTCCGAGGTTCTGGAGGACTGTGATGACGTCGTCGACGGTGTGGCCCGCCCCAGTTGCAAGAAGCGGCTGCACGATGGCCGACTTGCCGAAGAAGCCGAGCTTCTGGGTCGCTGATGTGCCGATCCTTGTGCCGCTTGTCGTGCCGACGATGATGTTGGATCCTTCTCCGAACCTAATGTCGCTGTTCGCATCGACCTCGCTCGCCGCGGTTAGTATGCCGTCGACCCGCAGCGTCGTATGGGCTTCAGCTGCTCCGGAGAAGTCGGCCGATCCGACCTTGATATTATTTCCCCGGAAATCGAACACTCCATCGTTCTGGATGATGAGTCGATCGACCGGAGAAGACGTCCCGTTCGGGGTCGTGGCGATATGCAGCTCACCACCCTGGTGATAGACGCTATCGGAAGTGCGCCTGTTGTCCTCAGAAGCGCGCGCGTAGATTGTGGCGCTATCGCCCTGGAAGCCAGAAACGGTGTCTATTCCTACACCGCTGGGCTGGAAAGATCCCTGCCAGCGGATACTGCCGAGCGAGTCGTTGCTCATGACACCGGCTAGGCCTAGACCTCCGTTGTCCGGCCAACCGCCATCCGGACCAGCGCGCCCGATTATGAGGTCAGGGGGATCGCCGAGATCTCTGACGCAGATTGACCTCGTGAACAGACGTCGAAACCGTTGCGAGTAGAAGAAGTCCGCGATGACGATGGCGGCGCTCAGGGAGTTATCGGGTGCCGGGAGGTAGACGTTCGGGCCGAGGAAAGCATTGCCGTAGGCGTCATGCCGGAAAGTGATCGTCCCAGGCGAAATGTCGCCAGTGGGCGACAGGTCCGCGACAACGGCGAGAGAGTTCCGCAGCTTGATCGGCTGGCCACTTGTGAACTTCGAGGTTGCTTCATCCCAGGCAAGCGGCTCGCCGTCGGCTGGCGAAGTAATGGCGACATCCGCCGCATCAGCTACTTTATTGATAGCCCCTAAATTGGTTCTGGCGGTAGTAGAGTTGGTCGCACCAGTGCCACCCTTACTTACAGACAAGGTTTTTTGAGTGCCGTCAGAGTGATGTTCGACTTTAAGAAAAGCGTTTAATACATCTCCCCAGGTGCCGTCATCAGAACCAGGTATTGGCAGTCTAGCCATTGTTTGTCTTTAAAAACTCCCTCTTGCGCTACTTTAAGTGCTTGAGGTTATTATACAAGAGATTAAGGGGAAGGATAATAGGAACAGGATGGATTCGAGCGCTGGAGTAAGCGACCCGCCTACACATTTCTGACTTCGAGGCTGATGGTCGTTGCAACCTTCGAGTTGGCAGCCATCGCACCGCTCGACGCCGCCCCAATCATATAAAAGCCAGCCGAGGGCATAGTGAAGTCACTGCTCGAAACAGGAGTAATTTTGGCGTTGGCTGCCGGGGTCGTCTGCGCGACCGTTGACCCTGACACCACAGTACCAAGGGTGGGGTTTAAGATACCACTACCTCCTGTTTGGTTACCCACCGGGTAAAGTCCCCAGGTCATTGTGTTGGCCGGAGCAGTGTCGTTGACGAGTGTCCCGATTCTTAGCCGCATCTTTGTCGTTTTGCCAGTAATCGCAAAGTCGGTTGGGTTAAGATAGAAGATTGCTGGCACGTTACCGGAAGCACTCTGGGTATTCAAGTTGCCGTTTGTTTGCATCCCATATACATCTGCTGCGCTGACCACGGCGTTGGTGTTGTTCGAGGTCGATGGTAGGCCAGAGATACGCCGGTACTGGCTACCACCAATATTGCCTGTAACGTTCAGATCGCCGGTGACCTTCATCTGGCCGGCCGCTCCCCTTTCAAGGAATGTGTCTGAGGGTGTATTGCCACCAGGTCCCCATTCCAAAGCGCCGCTCATGCGCATCACGAAGAGGGACTGCGCCTCGCCGGCGAGTTTGAAGAGCACAATCGCGCGACTCGAGTCTGTGACAGCGTCGAAGCGGAGTTGTGGTTGGGTGCCCGAGAACTCAAAATCTCCACCGCTATAGACAACTCTCGGGCCAAGGATCTGCAAGGTTTGATCGTTTAAAAGTGCTAAACCGGCCACAGACTGAGAAGTGCCGCTCCGAGTAGTTGCAAAATAAAGCTCACCGCCTTGGCTGTATGACGTGCCACCGTTGAACTTATTGTCCTCGGCGGCCTTGGCATATATCTGCGCGCTGTCTTTATAGAATGCGCCACCAAGAGTTACGTCTGGCGTACCACCCTGCGGTGTAAACGAGCCCTGCCAACGGATCACGCCTAAGTTCGTGCCGCCGGGGATGCCGGCGGGTCCGCCAGCGACACCGGGATAAGAATTATCCGGCCCAGCACGAGCGATGATGACATCCGGCGGATCGCCGAACTCGACGAAAGCGGCAGAGCGTGTGTAGATGCGCCTGGTCTCCTGGTGATATATAAAGTCGGCGATGGATCCCATCTGGAAGATGTTGCCTTGACGCGTAAAAAGGAAGTCATTAGGGCCAAAGAGGACGTTCCCATATTCGTCGATTTCGAAGACGTTGGTGCCGGCGGGGATATCCGCGCGCGGGTTCGACTGAAAGGTTCGCGTGACTAGAACTTGGTTTTTCCACAGCATTGACCCATCCGTATTAAAACGAAGGCGTTCGGTGGTGCCAGTTTTAAGGACGATATCGCCAGCGCCGGATGCGTCCGAGTCGGAGCTAATCGTAATATCACCTGGAGAGGTCAGCGAATTGCCCTTTAGAGTTCCGTCAGTATTATGGGCAACAACCAGGAAGGAGTTAAGGATATCTCCCCAAGTGCCGTCATCAGAGCCAGGTATTGGTAGACGGGCCATTGTTATTTAGCTTTAGATTTTTCTTGAGCTACGGCTTTACTTAGTCTGTCTGGGAATTCTTTTGCCCAAGCAGCCAAGTTATCACATCCAAAAAGAGTGGCTGGCTGCGAGTTGTGCTCAGCAATGACTTTTCCACCCTTACCCTTTTCTTGAACGACTGCCTCAACAATAAATTTATACGGTGCTAGTTTTGTACCGGTAGTCTGAGCCTCTTTTAGATCAGCCAAGGAATCTGGGAAGTTGGAGGCCCACGCCGCCAGTTGATCTGTGCTAAAAAGCTGGACCGGCTCGGAAGATACTTCGCCCAGAACTTGGCCATCTTTTGATAGTTGCTGGACAACAGCTTGAACGATGAATTTGTAGGGAAATAGGGTATTTGGCATAATTTCTTCTTTTTCTATCATGGAAGTTGATATCCGGTAACCCATGCGATGTGGTGGCCGCCCGCGTCGGGACCCGATGCGTTGACACTGATGAAATCGCCCGGCGATAGCGGTTGTGCGCCGAAGATCTGGCCGAGCGCTTTGTCGCCGACCGCGACTGCTGAAAAGCAGCGGTTGGTTGGGCCGACTGTGCCGCCTGAGGGCACTGCGTTCGCGTAGTAGTTGAGCGAGCCGCCCGTGTTGTTCACGATCTGAATCTGGGCAGTCATCGAGGGGACGAACTCGGCGCCCTGAAGGAACACGACCGACTTGCCAGCAGGGACGGTGTAGAGGAGATTGTCTCCAGACGCGAGCCCGAGGATGCGTGCCGTGAAAACCCTCGTGTCGTCAGCGTCGAATTCCCAGACGCCGCCTCGCACATTGAGTCCGGCCGTGGTCGCGGTGTTGGCAGCAAACTTTTCTCCTGCGGCGAGAACCATATGCACTGCCATTCCGGGTGACCCACCGGCACCATCCGCGATGGTGACGTTCGGACTGACGCGGTAGTAAACACCACCGACCTTGATCTCTGAGTAGCAGACGATGTTTCCGCCCGACCCGGCGATGTTGTAAGCGACCAGGTTACGATCGACGAGAGCCTGGCGGCCTACCGGAACAGTGTAGAGATCGTGGTCACCAGTACCAAGGTTAGAGCCAAAGATTGGCACATACTTGGCATTTTTGAGTCCAGGCGCTCCGCCAGGGAACGTGCCCCCGACTTGTTTCCAGGTGCCGGGTGTACCAGCGCCTACGCAAATCCACAGCGACCCCGACCGGTCGATCACGGTGTCGCCGACCGCGAAGGTTCCAGTTGTCGGAGGACCGGACGTCGTCGCGCCAGTCAACCGGGACGTTGCGGTCGCCCCAGTCAGTCCCGCGACGGTGAGAGCCTTCTTCGCGGTCACCGTTTGGTCGCTCGAGATGACCAGCGCATCGACGGGCGTGGCTGTGCCATTTGGGGTTGTTGCGAAATGCAGCTCACCACCCTGACTATAAGACGTGCCGCCATTGAAGTTATTGTCCTCGGCGGCCTTGGCGTATATCTGGGCGCTGTCGTTATGGAACGCACCGCCTTGCGTCACACCGACCGTACCACCTTGCGGTGTAAACGAGCCCTGCCAGCGGATTACACCTAAGGTCGTGCCGCTAGGGATACCAGCTAGGCCGCCAGCAACGCCCGGATATATATTGTCGGGTCCAGCACGAGCGATAATTACATCCGGCGGATCGCCGAACTCGACGAAGGCGGCAGAACGAGTATAAATACGCCGCGTCTCCTGGTGATACATAAAGTCAGCGATGGATCCCAGTTGGAAGATGTTGCCTTGACGCGTAAAAAGGAAGTCATTAGGGCCAAAAAGCACGTTTCCATACTCGTCGATTTCTAAGACGTTGGTGCCGGCGGGGATATCTGCGCTTGGCAGCGACTGAAAGGTTCGGGTGACTAGAACTTGGTTCTTCCACAGCATCGACCCGGCTGTATTAAAGCGGAGACGTTCGGTGGTAGCGGTTTTAAGGATGATATCGCCGGCACCAGATGCATCCGAATCGGAGGTAATCGTGGCGTCACCCGGGAAGCTCAGTGAATTGCTCTTTAGAGTTCCGTCAGTATTATGAGAGACAACCAGGAAAGAGTTTAATATATCTCCCCATGTGCCGTCATCTCCTCCAGGTATTGGTAGTCTAGCCATATGTGTTTATCTTTATCAAAAGCTCCTAGCCACTCCTTAAAAGCTTAAGGCTATTATACAAGAGATTGAGGTGAGGTTTAAGACTAGTTTATTTACTTTTTATTGGGCTCGTCCTTTAGCGGAGAGAGGTCTTGGGGTTGGCCGGGCTTTGTCTCGGCATCTAGGCGCTCTTGCCATTCTTTGACTTCGCGCGGGAAGCGTTCGCCGCTATAAGTTGGCCAGTCGGCGGCTGGGATTACAACCGGCGAATGGTCGACCTCGGTGATGGTATTGCCATCGTCGAGCACAAACACTGGTTGGACAATCACCTTAACAAGACGTAGGCGCTTCATTAGCCTGCACTCACATTCAGAACGCCGGCGTTCAACCACAACTGTCCGACAACGTGCGGGTTAGCTGTCGGCAGACCGGGTATGAACAGTTTATGGTTGGCGGTTCCGAGCACGAAGTAGTCTTGTGTTCCGGCGCTGGCACCAGCCCCGGTATGGTCGGTGCCAATGGCAACCGCGCCAGCGGCGCCAGCCGAAGCACTACTGCCAACAGCGGTTGCGTAGTTACCGCCACCTACAGTTGTGTAGCCCAGGAGCGTCATATTGGATGCATTCGACGAGCCGGTGTTGCCGGCATTGCGGCCCATAATTGTATTGAATGCACCCGCTGTAATCGCGTTTCCAGCCTGGTAACCAACACCGACGTTGCCATCACCACCACTATGATTCAAAAGCGCACTGCTGCCGATTGCGACTGTCTGCGCGCCCGTAGTGTTTGCGTTCTGCGCATTGAAGCCAATCGCCGTGTTATCGCTTGTGGTTAGGTTCTTGGCCGCAGCGTTACCGACGGCAACGTTGTGCAGCCCAGTTACGGACGAGTTAAGTGCCTTGTAGCCGACTGCTGTGCTGCCACCTGCAGTGGATGAGGCTAGTGCGTTTGAACCAAGTGCGGTGTTCTGCGTCCCAGTTTGGTTGGCGTGCAGCGAGTTAGAGCCAACGGCGGTGTTGTCTGAGCCAGTGGTGTTGGCGTTCATTGCTGAATAACCGACCGCGACGCCTCCCGCACCTCCGTTCGTGTTCTGCATCGCGAAAGGACCAACTGCCACAAGATCTGCGTCCGCAGTCGCATGGCTGAGAGCACTGCTGCCAATCGCTACGTTCTCAAATCCGTTCGTCAGTGCCGTCAGGGCCGATTCGCCAACGGCTGTGTTATGGTAACCGGTCGTAGCGGCCGACATCGACGCACTACCAACCGAAACGTTGGAGTACCCAGTTGTCAGACTCGTGCAGGCGGCATCGCCTACAGCGGTGTTGAACGTTCCGTTGGTCGTGCCCGGGAACAGACCACCGGTGAGTGAATTGAGCGTCCCGGTGCCAACAGCAACGTTGCGATCGCCACCAGTCGCGTTTTGCATCGCACCCTGCCCGAGCGCGGTATTGGCACGACCGTTTTGCATATGCTGCATCGCCTGATAGCCAACCGCGGTCTCTTCGGTATCGGTTGTCCATGAATCACCTGCAAGCGAACCTAATGCGATGTTTCTAGAAGTTACGCGCGTTTGTCCGGTGCCTGTGGCACCAATCTGCAGAAATGCAAGCTGGTCGCCGATTCCCATATTATTATCTGCGTCAAGCGGATACGTCTTCCCCACGGAGGGAATCGAATCGCCAAGCGCATCCGCGTATGACTTTACGGCCTTTTGCGAAGAAACTCGGCTATCACTATTGGCAGCTAGGGTAGTGTCGGTGTCTAGGGCGGTGGTTGGGATAGAGGCTGCTTCGGCGGCGCTTTGGGCGACGTCAGCTTTAGCTTGTGCACCTGCTGGAGTTTCGGCGTTCTTGAGTGAGCCATCGGTGCTATGACCAACCAGCAAAAAGGAGTTTAATATATCTCCCCAGGTGCCATCATCGGAATCGGGTATTGGTAGTCTAGCCATTGTTTGTCTTTAAATAACTCCCTCTCATCACTAGTTAGTGCTTGAGGTTATTATACAAGAATCGGCTAGGAGTGAGTAGGCGCTATTTGACCTGGAAGGCACGCATCGTTGGCGCTCCGGTGTAGGTGACCTGCACGTAGTCTCCAGGATCAACATCGATAGTTGCTCCGGTTATGAATCCCGTGTCTCGGTATGTGCTACCGTCGTTCGACCACTGGATATCCGAGACGGTGCCGCCGAAGATCAGTAGCTTCGCCCTATATCCGAGCAGGTTCTGCCAGATGAACGGTGAGCCGTTGGGTGTGATGACTGTAGCGCTATATGGGTAAATGTGGCCTTTTATACGTACGGCGTTAACGAATGCCGCATTCGACGTACCGGTCGCCTCGAACTGAATATCAGCCGCACTGCCTGGGAACTTGCGGAAGTCGCAGTCTTCGAAAACTAGTTGCCCGTCAACGACAAGCTGGTTCTGGCCCTCTATTCCGATCCCGGCTGGCTGTGTGTCGTCGGAGGTGTAGTTGATGACACCAACCCGACGCATTACCCCGCGCATAGTTGTAACATCCGGGAGAGCCGCGCCGAGGCTGACGAGCCGTTGATGCCCATTACCACCGCCCGTAGTACCAGGTGAGAACCAAATGCCGTCGCAGGTAAAAGAAACTGGGTGGCTGCCAGTTGAACCAACCCGAATCCACCACAAACGTCGCTGTGTAGTTACCGTTCCAGCCGTGATTACCTGGATGTTTTCAAGTCTGATTTTTGCATTATCAGTTGCAGGAAAAAGCATGATCGCAGTATCAAACCTAAGCGTCCCGCCTACATAGGTATCAGCAAGTGAATCGGCAACCATGGTGAAATCACGTACAGTGATGCTCTGAATCTGCCAGAGATTCAGTATTGCCAAGCCAAGCATATCTCCGGTGCCGTCCCCCAATTGAGATTGCTTGGTATGCCACTCACAGTCTGAAATAACGATGTGCCCAAACGGAGTGTCTGTATTCAGCACTGGAAGGCAGAAACCGTTCTGCGACTGAATCGGTGGACATTCATTTCCAACCAAATTGACGATTGCTGCTTTGCAACCACGAACGACGTAAAGCTGAGAATTAACATCTTGTACAGCCCGGAAGTTGCGAAGAAGGAAGCCCTTTGACCAGTAATCAGAGGCGATACAGCCATCAACTATGGCAAACATCATCGAGTCAATCTCGTAGCCGGTGTCGCCTGTATTGAAGCCTTCACAATCGCGGATGACGCAGCTCCCGCCAAAGCCGAAACCACCGATATGCACATGTACGTCGCCACGCAGTGTGTTGGTATTGTTAAGTGAAAGCGTGTCGTGCTTGACTCGGTAGACTTTGATCCGGTCTACAAGCACTTCACAGGAGCGACCATTTACAACCAACCCGCCGACAAAAACGCCGTAGTTTCCGCCCCCGAAATCGCAGTCCTCGATAAGGATGTCGGTAACGTTGGTCTGCGCTTCGCCAGCATCCGTATGGTAGCTGATGATTTCTACGTTTCGGTTGATCGCACCGGTACCTGCGTTCGTCGGGACGTTGATTGTCTTGATCCGGCGAATGGTGATGTGGTTCCAGTTGATCCGGAACGAGGTGGATGCGCCGAGGACGACGGGAGCACCAAGGGCCGGGTTCACGTTGTTGCGGTTAATGATGAAATCGGAGACTTCGAAGTTCTGGAACGTGTCACCGGGAAGAGTGCGGTTAACATCAAGGAAGATCGGAGCGGTAGCAGACAGTATAACAGTGGCACCATTTCCTTGAATTAGTAGTTTCTTACTTATGTTCTTCGGGATGAGTGGCGTCGTTGCCCAGGGGAAAACATTGCCGTCGTTGCGGAATGCAATATGTGCGCCTGCGGCGGGCATGGCCGTGAAGACTGCTTGCAAGACAGCCCCGCCGTCAGCGTTAGAAGCAATCTGCGCACCCGTTTTGTCGTACGCCCTTACGGTCGTACCGTCACTAGTTAGCCTGTAGGCACTAATAAATGAAGGGGATGTGTGCTTCGCCCCGCCCGATGCCGAGTCGAAGACGACCGGATCACCATCAGCCGCGCCGGCTAGGTTGACATCCGTCGCATCCTGGATTCTAGTGATGAGGTTGGCGCTGTTCTTGGTTATGGAGCCAGTGAAGTCTTTATTGCCGGTGATGGTTTCGGTGCCGGCGAGGTGGACAACAGTGGAGTCGTCAGCTTTAGAGCCTAAGTCGGAGGTTGATGGAACGTCTAGATTGGTTCGGGCGGCGGTAGAATCAGTCGCACCAGTGCCGCCTTTGGTTATTGGTAGAGTCTTTTGGCTGCCGTCAGCATTATGCTCAACTTCTAAAAAAGAATTGAGGATATCTCCCCAGGTGCCGTCATCAGAACCAGGTATTGGCAGTCTAGCCATTGTTTGTCTTTAAAAACTCCCTCTTGCGCTACTTTAAGTGCTTGAGGTTATTATACAAGAGATTGAGATGAGGATTAATAGTAAACGTCAAGTTGTTTATGGCGACGAAGTCGCCGCCACAGCAGTACTACCACCACGACTGCAAATACAATAATCGCCGACCACAACCATACGTGGCTAGCCGATGCGACAGTTGTTGGGGCTGGGCTACCAGCGGCCGGCTGCAGAGTAGTGGTAGTCGGGGAGCTTGGAGTGGTGGTTGGAGAGCTCGAAGTGCCGGTTGTGCTGCTACCGGAGCCAGAAGTTGTAGAGCTAGAAGAGCCAGTTACGCCCGTGGCCGAATATTGGCCAGCGCCGTAGTTGCCACCACCGTAAACATCAGCTACTATCGATTGCTGCATATTAGAAAGTCCTCTTGCCCTATATTGCTAATGATAATATTATATATCTATAAGCTTGGTGGAGAAAATAATTAACAAGGCAGGGGAAATTTAATGGCAACATTTGGTCTACTAGACATCGGCACGCCGGAATTAATAATAATTTTAGTTATCTTGCTACTTCTATTTGGTAGTAAGAAACTGCCTGAGCTTAGCAAGAGCATTGGCCAATCGATGCGCGAGCTGCGCAAGGGTATAAGTGGAGATGTAAACGAAAACACCAAAAATGGAAGCGACAAACCAAAATCAGACGATCAACCACCAGCTTCACACGCGGCTTGATCTAAAACGGCCGTTTATAGAGCACGTGCACGAACTGCGCCGACGATTGTTTTATGTCGCAGTTTCGGTAGTTGGTTTCACGCTGGCCGGCTATTTTATTCAGCAGCAAATTGTAACCTGGCTACTCAAACCGTCGCATGGCCAGCAATTTATTTACACCACGCCGGGCGGTGGACTCAATTTTTTGTTCCAAGTGTGCCTGTATTTTGGAATCGCTTTAAGCATCCCGGTAATTGTTTATCAGATTGTGCGCTACCTTGAGCCGCTGCTAGGCCATCATAAGCGTTCGCTAATACTGCGCTATAGTTTTTACTCGTTTGTCTTTGCCATAGCCGGTGGCGTTTTTGGCTACTACCTCGGCCTGCCCTTGCTGCTGCATTTTCTATCGCATCAATTTACGACTACCCAAATTAGACCGCTATTGACCATCCAGGAATATATGAGCTTTATCACGATGTATTTGCTTGGTTCGGCCATATTGTTCCAGTTGCCGCTAATTATCACGTTTATTAATCGCATCAAGCCGCTTAGCCCGCGAAGGCTTCTGGGCTGGGAGCGTTACGTGATTGCCTTTGCCTTTATTGCCGCGGCGGTAATGGCACCAACTACCGATATTACCAATCTGGTTTTCTTTACGCTGCCGATTCTGGCGATGTATCAAATCTCGGTGCTGGCAGTTTACCTGCACAATCGGCGGCGAGTTGAATCGCCGGTGGTTGTTACAGATACTGCTACCGATACATTCATAGAACCTGTGCCAAACGTGGGGGTAATTGTACAACCCACCAGTCCCCGACCAGCCAAGCTGGTGTGGGATATTATACCGCCGGTGCGGCAAGCATAAACATTATGTTATAATTTTAAGCAAATATGAGCCAGCTAGACAAAATCCAGCAAAAAGAAGTTACCCGCAAAGAGTTTTTAACTATTCTTGGCGCCGGATTGCTGTCGATTATGGGGCTTTCTACCATACTGAAACTACTTGGACATAAGGGCCTTTTGGATAGTCCAAGTAATCATCAAGCCAGTTCCGGATACGGCAGCGGCCCTTACGGCAAGTAAGATTTTTTAACTGCCCTGCTCAGCTGGGCTATACTGTAACTAAGCGTGGATAGTATTTTTTACACCCTAAGTGTAGTGCTGGTAATTGGTGCGCTAATGGCAGCCGCGATGCGGGCTATGCGCCAGCCGCTGATTATTGGCTATATTTTAACCGGCATCGTGGCCGGCCCGGCGATTTTAGGCATAACTAAATCACCCGACGCGCTAGCTGTATTTTCCGAAATTGGCATCGCCCTACTACTTTTTATAGTCGGCCTGGGGCTAAACCCAAAGGCGATTAGCGAGGTAGGCCGTACCGCCGCGCTAGTGGGCACGATACAGGTGGGCGTGATTACGGCGCTGGGCTATTTAGTAGGTTCGGCCTTGGGATTAAGCCATACCGCCGCGGCCTTTTTGGGTGCCAGCGTAGCGTTTTCTTCGACGATTATCATCCTAAAGTTGTTGAGCGATAAGCATGAACAAAACCGGCTGTACGGCAAAATTGCGATTGGTGTATCGCTGGTGCAGGACCTAATTGCCATTGCTCTAGTAATTGTTACTAGCGCTGGCAGTGGCAGCAGCGTTCAGTTTGGCTCAACTATCTCACTTGCTTTTAAGGGCCTGGTGATTGCTGGTCTGATTTACTGGTTTAGCGTTGAGTTTTTGCCTAGATACCATAAATTAGTGGCCTCTAGCCAGGAGTTTTTGTTTTTATTTGCTATCGCCGCCGGGCTGGGTAGCGCCGCGCTATTTGCCAAAATTGGTTTGAGTAGTGAAATCGGCGCTCTGCTGGCTGGTGTTTGTTTGGCCCAAGCCCCTTATGCCCAAGAGATTGCTTCGCGCTTGCGGCCCTTGCGCGATTTCTTTCTAGTCATCTTCTTTATAACTCTTGGCGCCGGCCTAGGCTTTACCCACTTTGCTTCGCAGCTGCCGATAATACTAGCGGCAGTGGCCATTGTGGTCATTGCCAAACCGCTGGTGGCCATTGCCTCGATGGGCTGGCTGGGTTATACCAAACGCACGTCGTTCAAAACCGCTATTGCCCTGGCTCAAGTCAGCGAGTTTTCAATCGTCTTGGTAATTTTGGCTCAAAAGCGCGGGCTAATCAGCCAAGATGTGACCTCGGCCATCACACTGATTGCTTTACTGTCGATTGCCGTCTCCAGCTACCTTGTCGATTTCAGCGACCGGCTGTTTAAGCTCACCGAAACTCGCTTAGGATTATTTGAGCGGCGCCGGCCCCACGGCGAACCAGCCGTGCCGCCGCGCTACGAACTAGTGCTATTTGGCTACCAAAAAGGCGGCCACGAATTTATTAAAACCTTTAAACAACTCGGGCGGCCGTTTGTAGTAATAGATTACGACCCGGAAATCATTGAGCATTTAGAGCGACTTAAAATTAGCAGTTTGTACGGCGATGCCACCGACCCTGAACTGCTGGCCGAAGCCGGCGTAGATAAGGCTAGGCTAGTTGTGTCGTCTATCACCGACCAAAACACCAACTTGCAACTGCTCGATTATATCTCCAGCCAAAATCCCGAGGCTGTAGTGATTTGCCAGGCCGAGAGCGCTAAGGCGGCAGTTGAGTTATACGAGCGAGGTGCGTCATATGTAATGCTGCCGCACTACATCGGCAGCGAGCAAATTGGCGCGTTCATTAAAAAATCCGGGCTGGCCAAACGTCCATTTAATAAGTACCGGGCAGGGCACTTAAACCGCTTGCGGGCTCAGCAAAAAAAGCTGGTAGATGCTCCCGCAGCTGAAGGAGAAAGCCAGAAACTCACTCAGACGATTGTTAAAAACCTAGCGGGCCTGCGGCCTAAATCTTAGGGGTATTTAAAACAGTGTTTGGCAGATTTATCAGAACCGGCGACAAGGCCATAAAAAATGCCGGAACTGCCACGGCCTCTGGACTCAAAGCGCTAATCCGTGACCCGCAAATTGCGATTTACGCCTATATGGCAGTTGGTTTTATATGGATAACCTCGCCACTGGTCACCGGCTTTGTACTGCACGGCTGGCGACACGTAGACCGCTGGCAAATCCTGAATAAAGTTGATCAAAGCGCGCCTCATACTTTGCTGGCGCATCTAGGCCTAGTGGCCTTCCCGGTTTTTTACACCTTTTTTATAACCGCTTATTTTACCTGCGCCGTCAGCGCCAGCACGTGGGCCAAGCTCGACGGTCAGCCAACTACGTTGCTATTTGGACTACGGGCAGTCGGCCGCAGATTTTTTAGAGTCACTTTCTTTTCGATTTTGTCGGTCTTTTTCTTTCCGCTGGCCGTCATCGCCCAGTGGCGCAAGCTGCCGCGCGGCATTGTCGGCGTTGTTGGTAGTTCGTTTTCGATGAGCACCAGCCAGCTAGCGCCAGCGATTATGAATAAAAGCGAAGGGCTGTTTGGTACAGTTGCCCATTCGGTAAAAACTCTGGGCGGGGCTTGGCACGAAAGTTTGGTAATCCGGGTAACTACGATATTAAGCGTGTTAGTGCTTGGCCTGCTTAGTTTTTTGCCAAAGCTAGTCCAGCACTATTGGTTCGACGGCCATACCGCCCGGCTGGTCGGTTGGTTTTTGGCAGCCCTACTGGGTGCCGGCTCATTTGTACTGGCCAAAGTTATTAGTACAGTTTTAACCACGACTCTCTACTACAAAGTAACTCACAAACAGCTCTAGCTTCTACCTCTGTTATTTGCTATACTCGCAAAGTTGATCGGGGTGTGGCGCAGTTGGCTAGCGCGCCGCGTTTGGGACGCGGAGGCCGGAGGTTCGAGTCCTCTCACCCCGACCAAGGCAGATAAATTATCTGGCTTGTTGAAGAAGTTTTAGAAAGTTAGTGGCTTCGGAGTCAGTCATTAGCCGTGGCTGCATGGTCTGGTTATAAATTGTTGGCGATAATTTGGTTTGCAGTAAGCGGCCATTTAAAAAATAGTGGGTTAGGATTATTCCCTGCTCAGTGCCGGGCCACTCAAATTGGTCGAAATATAAATTACCAAGCCCAAAGTAAATCGGCTTACCCTTGTACATCTCATAGGTTTGTGGCTGGTGGGCTTGAGTGCCAATCACCATATCCGCCCCCTCGTTAATGATGCGCTCAAAGTCAGCTTTTTGATCAGGCGAGGCTAGTGGTTTATAGCAAGCCGGGTCGAGTACATAGCCATCCGGATAGGAGTAGCATTCCTGATACTGAACATCAACAATCACAAAGTTGCCTAAAGCTTTTGCAGCAGCAATGGCCGCCTTGATTTTTGCAAAACTAAAGCTAGCCGCACCGGGGCTAGTTGGCCCGGCCAAAGCCGCGCTTCTATAGACAGTGTCGTAGTAATTGTAGCCAAGCAAAGCTACCTGGCTACCCTTTTTATTAATAACGTAAGGTTTGGCGGCAGCGGCAGCATTTAGTCCCCCGCCAAATGTTCCCCAGCCCAAAGAGTGATATAGATTAATTGTGTTGGTGCCGGCCGTAGTGCCGGCATCGTTATTGTGATTGCCGGTTAGCTCGACAATATTGATACCGCTAGCTTTTAGCGTCTTGATAGAACTTGGCGTAGCGCAAAAGACAGTGTCGGAAACCACGCAGCCGGTTTTAAAAGAAACTTCGTCGGATGTTTGGGTAAAGTCGGCATCGGCCAAAAAACCGCCGATGTTTTTAGCTGGGTAAGCCGGGTCGCCGGAGGCGTTTATTTTGAGCATCAGTGCACGGGTTAGGGCAGTAACCCCGCTCATATTCAGTTTCAGAACATTACTGGAAGTCGCAAAGTTGCCGAGTTTTAGGGCTGGTAGCTGCGATGCACTTGTGCCACTAAACTGAACAGAGCGAAACACCGCGCCGCTACTAAAATCGTCCAAATAGTAGTGGTTGTTTAGGCGCAACAGCTTTAGCGCCGGCGTTAAATCCTTGGCATTAATAAATGCCAAGCTGCCTGGGTTTTGCAATAGGGTTGTTGCTATATCGCTGGTTGGGCTAAATTTTTGTGGATCTAGGTTGAGCGTAGTCGCTAGCGCCGCCGACACGACCGGATTAAGTTCATTTGGTATGTATATTTTTTGTTCGGCACTTATCTCCTGGCTAGTGATACTTTGCTTGATCGCGTAGGGATCGGTCACCGGCACATAAACACTTAGCAACGAGCTGCCAGCTGAAGGGTTTAAGCTAGTGGCGGAATAGGCAAAAACTGGGCCGCTAAAATTTGACTTTGGCTGAAGACCGGCAATTGATTGGCTAATCAGAGCTTGTTCACCAATTGTAAGCGACTGGTCAAACTGCAATTTGTTTATATGGACCGTTGGGCCGCTAATATTAATTTTGCTGTAGTGGTACCAGCTCCAGCCACCTAGCAACGCCAATCCCAGTAAACCGGCACTTAGCAGGTAGGTCAGCCGCCTTGGCCAAGCCCTTGGCCATATTTTCATACCACCTATTATAGGCTAGTTGGGCTCGGAGTTATTTGCTCCCGATTGACCAGAAGAGATTTATCTTGTGATTAGCAGATACGGCTTTTTAAAGTAGACAGCGAATCGGGCTAGACGATTATCGGTTTTAAGTAAGTGGGTGTGTTGATGGGGTACCGACTTTACCGGATTATTTTTTTCGCGGGCATACACGTTATAGCCTTTGGCCTCGAAGCGACTGATAGTATCCATAATCTCGTTTCGTTCGGCTGAATTTAAATCAGACAATCCTTCGACATGGCGTTTAGGCACAATCATCAAATGATCAGCAACACCCATAAACTCCCAGTATTGATAGCCATATGTGTTTTTGGTTACATAGCTAAATTTACCCTGCTCGACTATTTCTCTTGCTTTGGGATTACAAAAAGGGCAGGCTTTTATACCAGCTTCTAGTTTTTTCTTTTGGCTAGCCGGTTTATAGGCTTTGGTGTTTTTTCTAGTCCGATACATAGCTAGAGGACTAAATAAACTATTTGGCGAACTCGACAGCGCGAGTTTCGCGGATAACATTAACCTTGATGGTACCGGGATACTGCAAGGTTGACTCGATTTTATTGGCAATGTCGCGGGCTAGTTGGATGGCCTGCAGGTCGTCAATTTTTTGCGGGTAAACAAACACCCGGACTTCGCGGCCGGCGCTAATGGCGTAGGCCTTGTCGATACCTTCGAATGTTAACGCGGTGTTTTCCAGATCCTTCATGCGCTCAGCAAAGTTTTCGGCGCTGATGTTGCGCGCGCCGGGGCGGGCGCCGGAAATGGCGTCTACTACTCGGACAATTAACGCCTCGACGCTAGTTGCTTCCATGTCGTCGTGGTGCTGCTCGGCAGCCTCGGCTACCGCTTCGGGCGCGCCGTACTTGCGCAGCATCTCGCCACTAATGTGGTGGTGCTTGCCTTCTACTTTGTGTGACAAAGCCTTGCCTAAGTCGTGCGTTAGGGCAGCGTACTTGGCAACCTTAACGTCTGCGCCAAGCTCGTCGGCCAAAACGCCGGCCAACTGCGCCATCTCGACAGAGTGCTTCAGCATATTTTGGCCATAGCTGGTACGGAATTTGAGCTCACCAAGTAGCTGTAAAATCTCGCGCGGGATGCCAATCACGCCCACTTCGCGGGCAGCGTCTTCGGCAGCGTGGACCACTTCTTTTTGAACCTGCTTTTGGGCTTTTTCAACAACTTCTTCAATCCGGCCCGGGTGCACCCGACCGTCTTTAAGTAGCATCTCCATCGCTTGGCGGGCAACTTCGCGCCGCACCGGATCAAAGCTACTTAGCACAATCATACCCGGCGTTTCGTCCACCAAAATGTCTACGCCAGTGGCACGTTGCAAGGCTTGGATATTTCGGCCTTCTTTGCCGATAATCCGGCCTTTCATTTCCTCGTCGTCCAGTTTGACGGCCGTTACTGTTCGCTCGCTGGTTACCTCGGAAGCCATGCGTTCCATCGCCGTGGTGATTATTAGCGCGGCTTGCTCTTCGGCATTTTCCTGGGCTTCTTTTTGTAATTTGCTGATCAGACCAAGCAAGTCGTTTTTAATGTCGCGCTCGGTCATTTGCATTAACTTGTCGGCCGCGTCGGCTTTGGTTAACTTGGCGATCTTTTCCAGCTTGTCTTGTTGTTTAGTGCGGACCGCCCGGATCTCGTCTTTGAGCGATTCTAGCTCGCCCTCGGATTTACGCAGGCCATCGGCCCGCTTGTCCAGCTCGTCGAGTTTTTTGTCGAACATTTCCTCGCGTTTGGCCAGGCGTTCTTCGACTTCTTTTAGTTCACTGCGGCGTTTTTGCTCGTCTTTACGGGCTTCGTCCACCCGGTTGCCAGCTTCTTCCTGAGCTTTTTTAACTAAGGCTTCGGCTTCTTTTTTGGCTCTAGCTAATTCTTTTTTGGCTTCCTCGCCAGCCTGTGTCACTTTAGTCTGGCTGTAATACACACCGCCGCCGGCACCAATAGCAAGCCCGGCTACGGCTAAAATAGCTTCTAACATCTTGTCCTCCCTCGCAAAGAAGACCTATCTAAAGCCGAACAGTTCGCCTAGGCGATCACTATCACTTCTTTAGCCAGCCAAAACTGTCGGTTAAAAGGTTTTCAAATTTTAGTTAAATGAATATGAAATTGGATGTTCCCAAAAACTTTACTGCCGGAAAATCCTAAACTTACTATACGACCATTTTGCCAAGCCGGTCAATATTATTTAACCGGTTTAGTAATATTTGGCTCGGCGCCGTATTCGGGCACGGCAATTTTATCGTTTTGGCCGGCCAGCAGTTTTTGAATGCCAGATTTAAGCCAATCAGGCCCAAGTGAACCAATAATTGGAATGGAGTAGGCGTAGGCCAGGGTATTGGCAACAGTTGCGCCAATGCGCAGGCCGGTAAAACTGCCCGGACCGCGAAAAATTATCAGCCCGTCTAGCTCTTCCAGCTTAATACTTGACTTGTCAAGTATCTGTTGGATTTTAAGATGAATTGTGTCAGATAATTCTCTGTGGGCCTGCCATTTTAGCTCGGCCAGCTGTTTTTGGCCGTTGTAAAGATAAAGTTCGGCCTCAGGTTTGTCGGTACGAATGGCCAAGATTTTCACCGGCTACTCCAATCGTTTTCTAACTTCTCTACAAGCGGCGCCAGAGCTTCAGGATAAGTTACGGCGACTTCCCTTTCGTCGCTTGCCGCCGGAGTAGGCTTAAATTCTATAATCAAATGCTCGGGCGGCAATACGTCTTGGACAATATCGCTCCACTCTACCACTGTTACGGCTCGTGGATTATCTAAACTTTCGGCCAGTTGGTCGGCCACTATACCGGGCTCGTTCAAACGGTAAAAATCGTAGTGGTGGATATCAAATTTGGGGGCTTTATAAATCCGGTTCAACGTAAAGGTTGGGCTGGCTACCCTATCCTGACTTGCCGCGCCGGCCGCCAGACCGCGCACGAAGGTTGTTTTGCCACCGCCCAAGTCGGCTCGCAACTCCAGCACTTCCCCGCCCGTTAGCTGGCGACCCAGCAGCTGCCCGAGCTGTTCGGTATCGCTGGAACTGGTGGAAACGGTTCGCCAAATCCTGCCGGTACTCATATAGACCATATCCTACAGCCAGCGCACCTACACCAGCAAGTGTCCATGGGTGCAGTGGCGTCGCGGCAGCGTTGGGCGAGTTACCGCCAGAGCCACCACCAGAATTTTGACTAGAGCTTGCACCGAGAATTTGCGGCGCACTTCCTCCAGAACTGGCGCTGCCCGAACTGGATTGATTAATCACATTTTCGGCACTGGGCGTCGGTGAGTTGGTCCAGTACCACTTGCCATCGGCCAACGCCCAGGAAAGCCCATCTTTGGCGGTCCCATAATCGTCCGTTTTAGATATTAAATTACCCAATGGGTCAAATAATTCTGCTCGGCCGCTGCTATTGCTAAGGCTCAGTCCGGTACCTTTTAGCGAAAAGGCGGTAAAAGAGTTCGGTTTTAACTTCACTCCACTCGGGAAGGTATACTTGTGGGTCGTAGTCGTGCCGGTTTGCAACACAAAACCCGACAAGTCAAAGCTAGCCGAGTTGGAGTTGTAGAGCTCGATAAATTCGCCATCGGTATCAGTGATTGGCGACGCCGGGTTGGGTAAAAGCTCGTTAATAGTCGGGGCTTTTAGGCCTACGTCGCTGGGCGGCAAGCTGGCGATAGTGCCAGTACTTGACGTAAGCGAGACTATTTGGGCCGGTGGCGGCGAACCGGGCAAAAGTTGGTTGCCGGGGTTAGACGGAGCTGGCGGCGTGGCGCCAGTTACGTTCAGTTGGCATGTATTGGTGACGCTGGCTGTGTCGGCTCGTTGCCAAAGAAATGGCGGTGTCGACGCAGAGTTTTGATAGCGATAGTAAGCAGCTAGAGGTGCCGAGGTTGCAGACGGGACCGTACCAATCATGCCGCTAGCTTGGGTGGTGCCGGAGCCCCAGGCCACTGCATCGCCGGCGGTTTGAATCAGCTGGCCGTTGACCAAACTTTGCTGGACAACTTCCAAAAAACCGGTTGAGTCGGTCAGGCTAATGGATAAACTATCTGTCACGGCCGCGCCACACGTCGCGCCACCGTCCCCGCTTAATAGGACTGTTTGGCTAACTGCTAGGCTAGCGGCAGGCAATTGTTGGGTGGTGTTGCTGGTAGCTGTTAGCGGATTAGAATTATTAAAATTAGTTAGCCGATAGACGCTTAGGTCATTGATATCAGAGCCGGTGTTATTTTGGAGCATCACAAATTCACTGCCGGTAAATTTGATTTCGACAATTGACAGGCCGGCTGGTGCCGCGATGGCCGGTGGTGATACTGCTAAGGCAACAGTAGGAATAAGTAGCAATGTGGCCGAAGTCACTATTGCCCCAAGGCCCACCCTGGCAAGTTTCATTACATCTGAATTTTAGTTTAGAAAAAGCCCAAAACACAAGTGTTTTAATAAATTAAAAGCGGCACGTCAAAATGACGCACCGCCAAACCCTAGAGCGAGTGCTCGATAGGGCACCGGCAGGATCGGACTTGACTGACCCTGCCGGACTTTTTTATTCCTGGAGACTGCGGCCTGTAATTGCCGCCGCTCCCGCCGAGCTCTAGTTGCCACTCTGCGGCACTCGGCACGGTTGCAGCCGCTGTTGTAGCAGCTCTCTGTGCCGTGTTTCTTGGCGGCGGCTTGCTGAGCGTATCGTTCGGCCAACGTCATCCGCCCATGGTCGTGGTACCACTTTAGGCAAGCTGCGCTGTGAGCCGCAGTGCAACGTTTGCACCTGCAGCCGTAGTGCCGGTAGCCCTTGGGTGTGCCGTGCCACGGCGCACCGGGTTTCACCACTCGGCGCCGCCTAGACATTGGCGATGATCTCCCACGACGACTCGAGCTTGGCATCAAGTGCTGCACCTTTCGCCTCGTTGACCGTGCCCAAAGCAATCTCTCGGACCCAGTCATCGAAGCTGCCGGGGTAGAACGTGTCTGGATCTTGCTGGCCCTCGTCGAAGTCCTTTCGGATCTTGTCGATATCGAAACGGAATTCGACTTTGACAACCAGCGCTTGGTTGGCTTCGATTGTCATCTCACCTCCTAGGGATGGCCGTGGGCGAAGTACGGCTGAAGCACGAGCAGCGCAACCGCGAAGAAGGCAAGCATTGCCATCGCTGCAGCGTTATGTTTCTTGATTTTCATCTGGCTCCTCGCTATTTGTGGTCGGGTCGCTAGCCTCCGAAGGAGTGCCGACCCCGATGGTTGTACGGGAGCGAGCACCAGTTACTACCTGGCCCGCTGGCGTAGCACTTACCCCGCCGCGATAATCGCTCGAGTTTCCGCAGGAGCAGAACCCCGACTGCGAATGCGATAGCCGCAAGGCCGTAGCCAATCGCTTGCCACACGTAGTGCGGCCAGCCTAGGAAGAACGGACGCCGGAAGATGGCGTTCTGCCAGTGCCAGATCGCCAGGATCGTGGCGATGGCACCGTAGGTCAGCGCGCCTGTACGCCTGATGGAACTACCCCGGCGAGTGAACATGACGCAAAGCATCGCAGCCATCACTAGCACCACTATCGCAATATCCACGACTTCCCTTTCTCCAGATTGTAATGTACGAGCCCACCCGGGGCTCGCTTGGAACTTGCCGTGTGAACTTGAAGTAAAACAAATTATATAACAGTTCTGGCAAAAATACAAACACCGTAAATCCGAGTTATAATTAGCCTATGCTAAAGCTTAGCCGTTCCCTTTCCAGCCAGCCAGTAGTCAGCTTGCGCACAGGCGGCCGATTAAGCATCGCCACCGAGCCGGTGATAGACCCACACAACCTCAAAATTTTGGGTTGGCGCTGCAAATCTGTCGGCGTAGAAACAATTTTGCTAGCCGAAGATGTCCGGGCCGACAGCCAGCAAGGCTTGGCCGTAAATGACGAGTCGGTTCTATCTAGCCCAGCCGACCTGGTGCGGCATAAAGAAATTTTAGATATTCATTTTAAGCTAGTGGGCAAGCCGGTCAAAACGCAGCGGCAAAAATTGGGCAAAGTCAGCGACTACGCCTACGACGACCAATCAATGTTTATACAGCAATTATATGTGGAGCCGCCACTAACCAAATTTTTTGGCAATCACGACACACGCATAATTGGGCGAAACCAAGTCAAAGAAGTGACTGATGCGTACATTTTAGTTAGCGATAGTGAGGTCGAGGCAGCCGAGCCCGAGACCGAACCCGCCGAAGCCACCGCCGCCGAACCAGCCTAGTTTGACGCGCTACTCTTGTATCACCTATAATTCGGTTGCTATCCGGAGTAGCTCAATGGTAGAGCGCCTCGCTGTTAACGAGGATGTTGCCGGTTCGAGTCCGGCCTCCGGAGCCATTGAAAAACGGCCTGGCTTTATGTCTGGCCGTTTTTCAATTGTTTCGCGAGTTTGCGAATCGGACCGGAGGTTCGTTGGAGCGAGGACACGCACAGGAATTTATTCCGAGCATGCCGCAGCGGAAAAGTGCGAGGCATTGGCCGAGCGTGCGCTGTCCGGCTGCCACGGCTATTTAGTATCTATTGCTAAAAACTAGACCCAAGCCTATTCTTAGGATAAATGAAGCTCGTTGATGGCAAACTGTCACGGTATCGCAAGTGGCAAGTGTATCTGGTGGTTGTACTTGTCTTGTCATTAGTGGCTCTTGCAGCAACCCAATATATGCGGGTAAGCAATCTCCAAAAAGATGTCAAAAGCAAAAATGACAGCATAAGTAAGCTCGAAAGCGACCTTAACACTAAACAAGCAACGCTAACTGACCTTGAATCTCAAACCACTGGCTTAAATAAAAAAATTACCTCCTTAGAAGCCACAATAAAAGAGCTGCAAAAAGGTTCGGCTAGTAACTATCAAGCGCCAACTTACGAACTCACAATTAATAAAGTCAGAGACCACGTTATCATTAGTGGCGGCATTCAAGATGATAGCCATAAATATCTATACGTAACGGTGACAGTTAAAAATACTTCGAGTTCAGGGGGTTATGTCAGCCCTCTTGACTTCACATTAAAAAATTCTAGTAACGAGAAGCAGCCCAACTACAAAGAAGACTCCTATTATAATACGTACTACGACCCGTTAGGCTCGGCAGAATTCTTGAGTCAATCTTTGGCTGGAGGCGACAGCGCCAAGGGCACATTACTCTTCATCGTAGGTAGTAGTGATAAAAACTTCAAACTACTCTACAGTGGCGAAACGCACAACATTTCTGTCAATTAGGTTTGCCTGTTACGATTTACAGCCTTTGGTTGCTCACTAGTGCTGGTCGATATTTCAAAATATAAAGTAAGGGCTGATTTGGTTCATGACCGACAAGCTGAGCCATAAGCTAGGAAAATGATTTTTAGTATCATTGCCCTAGCTTATTGTTTTTGTTGGCCGGACAAGAACCGCAAACCTGCGGTTCGGTGAACGCAGCCGCAGAGATAAAATTGTGTTTACATAATTTTATCGAGCAGCGAGGGAAAAGGACGAAGTCCGCTGTCCGGCCTCCGGAGCCAAGCATAAGCACTTTGAGATAAGTGCTTTTTGTTATGATGATGTAATGAGCCAAACCAAACTTATCGTCCTACGGGGACCCTCGGCATCCGGCAAAAGTACTGCCTCCAAGATGCTTTTTAATAAAGCCGCCAGACGGACTGTGCTTATTGAACAGGATCACTATAGATTTATGTTCAAGCCAGCTGGTGGTGGCACTAAACCCAATTCAACCACTATTCATAAGATGATTAAGAGTAATACATTGTTTGCTCTAAAAGATGGCTACGACGTTATTCTTGAAGGCATACTAAGCGTAAAGGCCTATGGCCAAGTTTTAGAAGATATTTTCACGGAACATCCGGAAGAAAATTATATTTTTTACTTTGATACCAGCCTCGAAGAGACACTTAAGCGCCATACCAAAAAGAATATCGAACCCTTGGAATTTGGAGAGCCGGAGTTACGGAAATGGTACCCTACCAGCTTCCCATCAGGTCATAAGCTGGAGCAGGTTATTCCGGAAACATTTACGCCTAAAGAGACCGTCGAATTTATAGAAAAGACAAGTAAGCTCTAACTTCCATCACTACGGGGAGCCACGAAATCTTGATAAAATATGCCCATGGCTACGAAAATTTCTGAAGGCGTGGTACATAAGGTGCCGGCGGATTTACGACAGGCACTTATTTCTGACAAATCGGCGCTAGAGCGGTGGCAAGACCTTACACCACTGGCACGTAATGAGTGGATTTGCTGGACCATAACAGTCAAACAACAGAAAACACGGGATGGACATGTTAGGCGGGTGATTTCGGAACTCAAAGAAGGGATGCGCCGTCCCTGTTGCTGGATTGGTTGTATTCATCGCAAGGACAAGCCAATAAGCCCGTCTGTGCAATGGGCACTGGATAAGCAATCTAGGTCCAAATAATTAAAAGCGTCTAGAGTCTAGGTATCTATAAAAAGAGATGTGCCCCGGCGGGTTGCCGGGGCACACTAGGTCTTGGCTTACTCGGCCGGCGTGATGATCACCACTTCCTTTTCCCGAATCGGCGCGTGAACGCAGGCCGCAAACCCGGGATTGTTCTTGAGGGCTGTCAGGTTGAGCTCGATTCGCAGGAATCGCTTCCAATTCCCACTGGCGATGATCTCGGCGATAACCGTCTGTTCGGCCCTGTGCAGATGCACGAACCTGGACTTGCGGGACCACACCCGACCACCAGAGCGCGTGACGATTGTCTTGGTCTTTGCCTTGAAGAATTCGGCTCCACGGGCGAAGTAGAAGCGACCGATGTTGAGCTCGATCCGCTCTAGCCGAGCTCGTAGAACTTGCTGTCGCTTCTCGATCTTGGCGATGACTGCTTTTTTCTCCGCTTCGAGCGTCTCTAGTTGAGAACGAAGCTCGCCAACTAGGACAACTTGGTGATCGAACTCGTTGAGGCTTCTTGCGACTCCTCGTCTCATTGTGCCCTCCCGGATCGTAGTAAAAGTACCTCAAAACCTAGTGCCGCTTAGTTTATCGCCGACAGCGTTAAGGTGCAACCATAAGCATTTGAAGGGTATAATGAAGCCAATGAGTAGTGGTGGAGAGTTTGATGAGTACTTGCGCACGGCTAACTACCTAACCGCCGCGCAAATTTTTTTGCAGGATAATTTTTTGCTGGAGCGAGATTTAACCTTTGACGATATCAAGCCGCGACTACTTGGTCACTGGGGTTCCGGGCCCGGCATCAACTTTGCCTACTCGCACTTAAGTTTTTTAGCCAAACAGAAAAAGCAGGAAATGATGTTTGTGCTTGGTCCCGGCCATGGCTTCCCGGCCCTGCAAGCCAATTTATTTTTGGAAGGCACATTGCAAAAGTTTTATCCGGACGCTCAGCAAACTTACGACGGGATTGGTTATTTGTGCCGTAACTTCAGCTGGCCGTACGGCTTCCCCAGCCACAGCAACCCTGGGACGCCCGGCGTTATTTTAGAAGGCGGCGAGCTCGGCTATAGCCTGTCTACCAGTTACGGCGCGGCGCTGGATAACCCAAACCTGCTGGTGGCTTGTTTGATTGGCGACGGCGAAGCCGAGACCGGCCCAACGGCCGGCGCCTGGCATCTAAACAAATTGCTTAATCCAAAAACTGACGGCATAGTTCTGCCAATTCTGCACTTAAACGGCTATAAGATTTCGGCGCCAACCATTTTTGGGCGAATGAGCGACGAGGAATTGATGAGTCTATTTAGCGGCTACGGCTACCAGCCGCGGATTGTCAGTTATCAGAAAGATCAGGACATTCACAGCCAAATGCAAGAAACTCTGGAGTGGGCTTATGGCGAAATTCAAAAAGCCAAAACCGGCGGCGGTGGCTTCGCCCATTTGCCAATGATAATTATGCGCACCCTTAAAGGCTGGACCGGAATCAAGGAACTTAACGGCCAAAAAATTGAGGGCAACTGCCTGAGCCACCAGGTTGTACTAACCGAAGCCAAGACCGATCAAACGCAACTTAAAATGCTGCAGGATTGGCTGCGCTCATATAAAGTCGGCGAGCTGTTTAATCGCAATAAGGGCTTTGGCCAATTTATTGACGAGGTTTTACCGCCTGCCGAGCAGCGACTTGGTTTGAGCAAGCACACGTTTGGCGGCAAGCCGGTTTATAAACCGCTTAAGTTGCCCCCGGCCGACCAGTTTGCCGAAGACGCTGCCAAGCCCGGTACAATTGGTAGCTCCAGCATGCGCCGCAGCGGACTTTACCTAAACGAAGTCTTCAAGCTTAATGCCCAGACCAAAAACTTCCGGTTAATGAGCCCTGACGAAACTTATTCCAACAAGCTAGACGAAATTTTTAAATCAACCAGTCGGGCTTGGCAGCTGCCGATTGAAGCCTGGGATAAAGATTTGAGTCCTGAAGGTCGGGTGATGGAAATGCTCTCGGAGCACAACCTGCAAGGCCTAGCCCAAGGCTATATCTTAACCGGCCGGCACGCCGTGTTCGCATCTTACGAAGCATTTGTACCGATAGTTACCAGCATGATGGACCAGTACGCCAAGTTCTTAAAACAGTCGCGCGAGATAGAGTGGCGCGGCGATATATCATCACTAAATTACATTCTAACCAGCTCTGGCTGGCGGCAGGAACATAATGGTTTTTCTCACCAAAATCCGGGCTTTATTGCCGACGTGCTGCGCCGGCAGGGCGACTTTGTAGATGTTTACTTTCCGCCCGACGGCAACTCGACACTGGCAGTTTTAGAACACTGCCTGGCTAGCCGTCGTCAAATTAATATTATTGTTGCCGGTAAAACTTTGGAACCGCGCTGGTTGACACCGGCACTCGCCAAAAAACAACTGAATGACGGGCTGGCAATTTGGGATTTTGCGTCCGATACCGAGCCGGACGTCGTGCTGGCGGCGGCTGGCGACTACCTAACAAAAGAGGCTTTGGCGGCAGTTAGTATTATCAAACAAGAGCAACCCGACTTGCGACTGCGTTTTGTCAACATTATGAGCCTAACTAGCTGTGGTCTTGGCCAGGGCGGCACCTGCCTGACTCACGAAGGTTTCAATCAATATTTTACAGCCGATAAGCCGGTAATTTGCAATTTCCACGGCTACCCAGAAACCCTCAAAGCGATTATTTTTGACTATATTGCCAGTGCGCCGCAGCGCTTCAGTGTCCATGGCTACATTGAAAGTGGCAGCACCACCACCCCGTTTGATATGCATGTGCGCAACCACACCAGCCGCTACCATTTGGCCATCGAGGCCTTTGAAAAAATGTCGGCCTCCGGACGTTTGCCTTACGAGGAAGCCGAACCGCTGATTGCCAAATACCAGTCTAAAATCGAACAAAGCACCGAGTTTATAAAGAAAAACGGCATCGATATGCCAGAAATTGAAAACTGGGTATGGAAAAACTGATTTTAGTCTCTAACCCGGGTAGCGCCAGTCGCAAGTACGCGCTATATCGCGGCAAGACTTGCCTAGCTAAACTGCATTTTGAGCACGAAAGTGAGGCTGTGATTTGCACGCTAGAAACCGGCGGCAAAAAAGAAAGAGTTGATACCAACCTTAGCCATTTGTCGTTTGCTGCCAGCCAGCTTGCCGACGTTCTGGTTGATCACAAAATTATTACAGGAGCTAAGCCAATTAAGCGGGTAGCGCTTAGGGTGGTCGCACCGTCCGTCTATTTCCAAAAAGATAGGCAGCTTAATAAATTGACCTTGGCTAAATTAGCCGAGCTAGAACCAGTCGTACCGCTGCACATCAATGCTACTTTGCAAGAAGCCAGCCTGCTAGCCAAATATTTTCCGCAGGCGCAACTTGTTGGTATTTCGGACAGTGCTTTCCACGCCACAATGCCGGAACTTGCTAGTCGCTACGGCCTGCCGAAAAACGATGCCGATCGACTGGGCCTTAAACGCTTTGGTTATCAGGGGCTGTCGGTGGAATCGGTTGTAAAAACTCTGCGCGCGACCAAGAAGCTAGCGGCCAGGACTATTGTTTGTCATCTTGGCAGTGGCTCGAGTGTCACCGCGCTGGCTAGTGGCAGAAGCATCGATACAACCATGGGTTACTCGCCACTGGAAGGCCTGATGATGTCGACCCGCAGTGGCAACCTCGATATTGCCGCGGCGCTAGCACTCCAAGAAGAGCTTGGGCTAAAAGGCGACAGCCTACTGGAATATCTGAATGAGAAATCCGGGCTGCTGGGCGTCAGCGGTAAAAGCTCCGACATCCGCGAGCTACTCAAATTGGAATCGGACGAGCCGGCGGCTAAGCTGGCGCTTGATATGTACGTTTACCGCGTGCAGGCCTGCATTGGTCAGATGGCGGCCGTGCTTGGCGGCATTGACGCGCTAGTCTTTACCGGCACAGTCGGTGAACGCTCCAGCCCTATCCGTCAGCGAATCGTGCACAAGCTGATGTTTTTGGGACTAGCGATTGACCCAGCCAAAAACCATGTGTCGGTTGAGCCCGGCGAATTGACACAAATTAGTCCGCCGCACTTTCCGGCTAAAATTTTTATAGTGCCGGCCAACGAAGACTCGGTTATGGCCGTACGCGGCCAAGCCTACAAACTAAAGTAGTGACTGGGGTCAGGTTGCCAGTTGCGCGGCCAATACTGGCCAGTTAGTTTATCGCATACGTATTGGCCTCGATAGTCACCAGCGGCTATTGCCTCGAGGGCTTGAACTAGCGTATCTACTTCCGCCCGATTGTTATACATCCCAAAACTAATACGAACCATGCCGGGCAATGACCGCCGGTCATCATGGATTGCCTCGTCTTTGAATTTATTAAAGTCAGCGCCTTTGACGTTGAGTAGCTTGATGACGTATGGCTGGGCGCAGAAACAACCGCTACGCACGGCGATTCCCCACTCGGCACTTAAGATGGCGGCTACCAAAGCATGAGACTTGCCGTGGATGTTTAAGCTGATGACTCCCAACCGGCTGGCAGCAGAGTCCGGGCGACTATCGCCATAAACCATTAAACCGTCTAGCTTACTCAGTTTTTGAAGAGCATATGTGGTCAGTTCAATCTCGTGCTTGGCAATTTTATCCATACCTATAGCTGATAGAATTTGAAGCGCTCTGGCAAAGGCAACCGCACCAATAACGTTGGGCGAGCCGGCCTCATCGCGGTCTGGCGTGGCTGCCCACTCTACATCTTTTTCGGTGACTAGTTTGATAGTGCCGCCGCCGCACACCTCCGGCGCACCTACTTCAAAGCTGTCGCGCCGGCCAATTAACGCGCCACTACCAAATGGCGCGTACATTTTATGGGCGGATGCGGCGATATAGTCCAGGTGCGTCGGATCGCTTAGTGGCCTTAAATTAATCGCTCGATGCGCCGCCAGTTGAGCGCAGTCCACTAGAATTTGGGCGCCGACACTATGGGCCAAACGGGCAAGCCCGTGCATATCCGGCACCAAACCGGTAACATTAGAGCCGCCGCTAATGGCCACCAACTTGACCCGGCCCTTATATTTAGCAAGCAAGTTTTTGTAGTCTGCTATATCTAGGTTGCCGGTACCATCTAGTCCGATATGCCGCACACTCGCCTTGGCCCGCCACGGCAAGTCGTTACTGTGATGTTCGCTTAAACCCACTAGCACGATATCGTGTTTGTTTAAGTTCAACCGGTACGACAATTTATTAATGGCCTCGGTTGAGTTTTTGCCAAAGATCACTACGTGATCACGCCGGTTAGCGCCAAAAAACTTAGCGACGGTCTGCCGGGCATCCTCGTAGGCCTTAGATGACAGCAGGCTTTTGAAGCCACTGCCACGGTGGACCGACGAATACCAGGGTAAAAATTCGTCGACAGTTTTTTGGACTGCGGCTAAAACCGGTGTACTAGCCGCGTTATCAAAATTTATGGATGGCCGGCGACTGCCATCAAGCAGCGGCACTAACTCGCCTAGCCCAACAAATTTTTGCCTGGTATTTACCAGACCGGTTGGCCCTACAGCCCGAGTTATTTTTTGCATAAATATAAGTCTTTAATAAGTAGTATACGCCTGCGCCGAGTTAGGCCCACGGGTTCAAATGATATACTACCAGGGCAAATGATTACTTTTTTCCAAGCGATTGTACTAGGGCTATTGCAAGGCGTGACCGAACTTTTTCCGGTATCGAGCTTGGGGCACTCGGTGCTTTTGCCGGCGCTATTTGGCTGGCACAATATCGTTAACAGTCAGTCGGCCAGCGAGTCGTTCTACCTGGCGTTTTTAGTAGGACTGCACGTTGCTACGGCTTTGGCACTGCTGATTTTTTATCGCAAAACTTGGGCAAAAATCATAAGAAGTTTTTTTAGAACCTTAAAAACTAGAAAAGCCGAGACCTCAACTGAGCGCCTGGCTTGGCTACTAATTGTCGCAACAATTCCAGCCGGATTGATGGGAGTGATTTTTGAGCATAAGTTTAGGGTCGTTTTTGCCAAGCCGCTGGCGGCGGCCATTTTCTTAAGCTTAAACGGCTGTATTTTACTGGCTGGAGAGCGTTATCGAAAAAATTCTATGCACAAACAGGCACGCCGTAAGCTAGGCGAGTTTGAATATAAAGAGGCTGGAGTTATTGGGCTGGCCCAGATTTTTGCGCTGCTTGCTGGCATTAGCCGCTCGGGTATAACTATGGTGGCTGGTCTAGCCCGTGGTCTGTCTCACGAAGATGCCGCTAATTTTTCATTTCTACTGGCTACGCCGATTATTGGCGCAGCGGGAGTTTATAAGCTACACGATCTGATTGGGCCCAACGGTGCCGGCATCCGCGGGCAGATACTAGTTGGTAGCTTAGTTGCCGGCGTATCGGCGTATTTGTCGGTTCGGTGGCTGACCCGCTACTTCCAAACCAGAACCCTGACCCCCTTTGCCATCTACTCGCTGGTGGTTGGTGTGCTTATGATTATCCGCTTTGCCTAGCGGGCGCCGTGATAAAATACAAGATGTAACTCTAACTTAAATTAGGAAAATTAATTTTATGAAACCAACCAGCAACCAACCCGACTCTAAACCAACCAAAGGCTACGGCAAACGGTCCCGCGGCCAGTGGATACTGATTTATGTAGTTGTGGCTATAGTTGTTTACGGTGTCGCATTTGTCGCTTACAAGCACTTCCACAAGACCACAACCACCGACGCCAACGGCAATACCACTACCAGTAACAGCCTGTACTAAACCGTTTTAAACTTTAGATGAAGAAAAAGCTCATAATTTTAGTAGTGATTTTGGCCGCCGCGGCTGGTGGAGTTTGGTATTGGCATTCTCACCAAAACTCAAAACCAATTACTCCACCCGGCGTTACCTATGTGCCCTCAGACACGAACCCGCCCACCAAGACTAACGCCGTCACGATCCAAAACTACGCTTTCTCGCCAGCCGATATTACAATCAAAAGGGGCTCGAGTGTAACTTGGACAAATATGGATCTGGTGGCTTATACAGTCACTG
Organism: uncultured Candidatus Saccharibacteria bacterium; assembly: GCA_964442325.1. Taxonomy (GTDB): domain Bacteria; phylum Patescibacteriota; class Saccharimonadia; order Saccharimonadales; family UBA10212; genus CAYTYX01. Next base: position 58,646 of record CAYTYX010000001.1, on the reverse strand, counting down.
AAGACGACGGCCTAAGCGGCGGCCCAGCCAGTGGCCCCATCCCCCAAAATCAAACCTATGTTTTCAAGTTCGTAAAAGACGGGTTATTTCATTACCACGACTCGCTCGACCCAAACATCACCGGCACCGTTACCGTAACTCCATAGTTATGTGCGACCAATTTTTGCGCCCCAGGAAGAGCAGCCGGAGTCGGCGAATTCATTTCGCGACCCCGCGCGATGAGAAACCCGTTAGGGGTGTCTCATGGAGATGAAGCGGATCAGAGTTTTAGCGGGAGTTAGCGATAAGTCGCAAGCACTGGCTAAGCGTGTAATTGTATTGCTGTCGAAAAATTTTGTCATTACTAAAGTTAATCCAGATTTACTGCTAGTGGTAGGCGGTGACGGAACTTTGCTGCACCACATTCATAAACTGGGCTATCCGGAGCTTCCATTTTTAGGCATCGATGCCGGAGGCTTGGGCTTTTTTCAGGAATTAAAAGCTACTGAGCTGGCGGGCCTAACAAAAACGCTAAAAACTGAAAAGTATAATTTGCAGCAATTGCCCCTACTGGAACTCAAATCTGGCAGCAGGCATTTGGGCTATGCGTTTAACGAATTTGCGATTGAGCGCGGCAGTGCCCGTGCCACTCACTTAAGCTTATCGGTGGGCGGCCATAAATTCGAAAAGTTAATTGGCGATGGGCTAATCATCGCTACGCCGCAAGGCTCAACTGCATATGCCAGTGCTGCCGGCGGAGCGGTTCTACCTTATGATTTATCTGTTTTTGAAGTCGTGCCGTCTAACCCGCATCAGTCGGCCAATTACCAAGCCTTGCGCCAACCGCTTGTACTATCCAGCGACACAATTCTTGGCGTAGAAATTTTAGAACCAAGAAGCAGGCCGGTCAGAATCGTGGCGGATGGCCATGAAATCAAAGCGCCAACTTCTTTTAGTATTAGTGTGAGCGGCAAATCGATTACCATGCTGCGAACCCACAAGTTCAATTTCTACGAACGCTTAAGCTCGAAGTTGATTGGCTGAAGTGCTATCATCTGCTTAACAAGGAGTGAGTATGACAAACCCCAGAAGCATAGAAGAAATTTTGGGTGGGGTTCAATCGGCAAAAGCTGAAGCACGAGCAAGAACCGAAGAGTTAGAGGCCAGTGCGAAAGAAGAATTGCAAGCTCTTCAGGCAAGTATTATTGCAGGTAATATTGCTGGTTTGGATCCAAGCCGCCCGTGGCTGGATGGCGTAGTTGGACTTTATGGCCAAGAATTGGTGGACTCACCGAAAGTCATAGATAGGTATGAGATTGTAGCAGCTCAACTAGAATCTGCGCTATTAATGGATCCGGTGGTAGTAATTAAAAGGTATGGGGAGAGGAGTTTTTGGGGAGGTCCAGGCGACCCGCGAAATGATGAACGCTCCTTGGCGATTGCGATGTCGGTTGGGATATTAAAGGGGAAAGAACTAGAATTTGACCTCAGTGCGAAAGAAGTATCTATACCAACCTCACTTCACCTAGAACAAGCCGGTCGTAGTAGGCACACAGATACTGTGATATCGCGAAATATCAAGGTAGACTGCGTACAGAGCTTCATGACATCGGAGACAGAGTGTTGTCTTGGCTTGCAATTGAACAGGGAGTTAGCTTCGCCGCTTCGCGGCTCGCCAATTGAACTGTCACCCTTTGAGGCTCGTCCCGTCCTAGAGATGGAAATCATCGCTGGCAGAGAGAATATTCATAACTGGCTGAGCGCAGATGGTGAACATGATGTGGGACGTAATTCATACCTCAATATGATGTATCGAATGTCTCAGAAGTTAGGTATTAAGCCAATTGAGCCGGCAACTGAAGAACAAAGAAGGTATCTGATTTTCTAGACGGCGTATATACCGTCTTTGACTTTTTTCTTGAGTTCGGTTAAGCGCGATATAAAAGAACTGGCCGCGCCGTCCAGGCCTAGAACTTTTAGCGCACCGGTTAAAACATAAAGCGGGTCTAGGTCTCGCTCGCTTAAGCCAGTCGATTTTTCGGCCTCTTTAAAAAATATATCAACTTTTTTAACCAGCCATTTTTCTTGCGCGACATTTAGTTGCTTGGGCACAATCGGCGCCGCTTCAATGACAGTCTTTACTACTTCAAGCGAGCGGGCCGAATGGTCACGCTTGGCTAAGTGTCCACGGCTAATTAGATTATTAACGTGTAGGGCAACCGTGGCCACTGACGTATAATTTAGGCCTTTCATAATTTCGCGGTAGCTCGGACTATAGCCTTTTTGTTCTATAAACGTGGCAATAAATTCCAGCAGCTGGTGCTGTTTTTTGGTTGGACGAACGGCGGTGGTTGGCTGGGGTTTACTCATACTAATTTAGGCTTTGAACGATGCGGGGCCGGCAGTCGCTGTGGGAACACCCAGAAGCGATACCAAAAGTAATTCCAGATTGTAAAGAAAGCGGCGCTAATGAACTGGCCAACATAAGGACTTATGCTAAAACCGCGGCGCAGGCTAAGCAGAATGAAATAATTTAAAACAAAATCGACGGCTGTAATTAAAATGTAGCGGCCGCTGACTTGAGTTTGGTGGCGCTTGAGATTTGGATTATTAAACACCCAGTAGCGCTGCAATAAATAATTAGTGGTCCAGCCAACAAAGTTGGAGGTAACAGCCGCCCACCACAAGCTCCAGCCCAAGACCGACCAAAAAAGAGCAAACGCGCCAAAGCCAACCCAAAAATACACACCGCCGCTAACTAAATACTCAATCGCTTGGTCTAAAACCGGACGGTTTTTGAACAACTTCATCGGCTATCCTTCGCTTTGAGTATAGCAGGCGCACAAGCCACACCAGCCAAACCCCACCAAATTAGGGATAATGTGTCATCCGCCCAAGCATGACTCACTAGATTTATTAAGCTAATGCCAGCCAGCGTTACAAGTAGTATAAGTGCAAGTTTGTCATCGCGCCTCTGCCATAGCTGCCGGGCAACCACCGCGTTCATTGCCACAAATAAGGCAATGCCAAGTACGCCGACTTCTTGGCCGATTTGCAGATAATAATTTTCGGCGATGCGTGCCGGGTGATCGTTGTGAGCACTGGCTGGTCCAGCCGTGCCGGGGCCACGCCCCAATGGTTGGTGGACAATATCGTGCCAAGCGGACCTTAGTGAACTGGCTCGTACAGCGTTAGAGCTTTGGGCCGACGCCGAGTTACGGCTGGTATGTAAAATAGTGTCCTGCACAAACTGTTGGTTGCGCAGCCCATATAAGCTACCGCTTAAAATAACCAACCCTGTTGCTAGATAGACTAGCCAGGAGCGGCGCGGTTTTAAATAGATAAGCGCCAATAAACTAATAGCCAGCAGCGTGGCAATATAGGCACTGCGCGAATAGGTAAAGCCGAGCACTACTACACCAAGCACCAGGCCGATTACTTGCCAGTGGCGACGTTTATTAAAACTCACTAGCCAAGCTGGGACTACGAAGGATAAATATGCTCCCAGCGGATTAGCTCCCCGCAGGGTTGATTGTAATCTTTGCATGCTCGGACGAGCATCAATAGTTTGGTAGGCCGCGGTAGTTTTGGGTCCATAGCCGAAGTGACTCAAAAAATTAAGTGGCAAGATAAAGCGCTGCAATAAACCAAGCCCTACTACCAGTGCCGCTGGGACCAGAGTCAATCGAATCCAGTTGCGCTTTAAAAAGCCGTCCAATGATGCCACAATCGCACAAACTATAAAAAAGCCAAGAAAGCGCAGATTGGTCAGCAGCCCATCAATCAATGCCGGGTGATTAACCTGCCCACGTTTTAGCGCCCAGATGCTTAAGGCTAAATGGAGCAATATATAAAGTGTAAACAGGCGCACAAACCAGGAGTTTTTGAGCCAATGCCAAAGTTTGGGCTCCTGCCAAACCAGCGCCACCACTAACGGCAGGCTGGCTACGATGATTACCTCTTTCCAGAGCCGCCAGGCTTCGAGGTGGCCGAAGGTGGCGCCGGTCCAGGTGGTGAAGAAAGTGCTAAGCGGCAGTAGTACTAAAATCCCAGCGATAACCAGCGATAACCATCTGGCAATTTTTAGACTAGCAACCCGCGGAGTACTCATAAGTGTTAAAATCTAGTATAGATGAAAAACAACTCATCGCTTCTATATAACCTAGCTTTGGTTGTAGGCGATTTTTTTGCTCTGGTAGCAGCGTTTGCGGGAGCTTATATTTTGCGTGTCACCCTAGACCACCGTCCCATCCAGGTGGTTATTCATGCTCGAACCTACATCGGCGTATTTCTTATTTTACTGCCGTTTTGGATTTTAATCTTTGGTCTGCTTGGACTCTATAACAGCAGTATCTACGAGAAGCGTTTCAGCGAAGCCGGCCGCCTGCTAATTGGCTCGTTCATCGGTATGCTATTTGTGATTGGCTATGCCTACTTTGATGGTCGGCCAATTTTCCCAGCCCGCTTGGTGGCAATCTACGGTTTTGGGCTAGGCTTTTTGTTCTTGCTAGTATTTCGTAACTTGCTTAGAAGTATCCGCTCAACCTTATTTCGCTACGAAGTTGGCATAACCAATCTGCTGATAATCGGCAATACCGAAATTACCAGCCAGCTAATCGACATGATGCCCAGCGTAGCCAGTGGTTACCGGATAATCGGCATTGTCAACGGTCACGGCAAAACCGGCAAAATCCGCTACTACTCAAGTTTTGCCAATGCCATCGGCCGCCTTAAGGCTATCGACATTCACGGCATTGTCCAAACCGAACTATTTGCTGAGGCGTCAAAGAATAACGAGATCTTGGAATTTGCCCAGAGCAACCACATTGCCTACCGGTTTATTCCCGGCAATGTCGAGCTGTTTGTGGGCAAAATCGACGTAGAGTTGTTTCGCGGCGTCATTCCGGTAATCGCCGTCCACCAAACTGCCCTGATTGGTTGGGGACGAATCGTCAAGCGAATCAGTGACATAGTGCTCGGTAGCCTGGCTTTAATAGTGGCACTGCCGTTTATGGCAATTATAGCCATTGCAATTAGGGTCAGTGGTCCGTTTACGCCAGTATTATTCAAAGACCGTCGCCTGACTCGTTTTGGCAACACGGCGACAATTTATAAATTCCGCACCCATAAACGCGCCTACACTGGCCTGACGCCAGAACAGGCCTTTAAAAAAATGGGGCGAAGCGACCTGATTGCCAAGTATCGAGCCGGCGGCGACCAAATCCTCAACGACCCACGTATCAGTCGGGTTGGCCGGTTCCTGCGCCGCACTAGCCTGGATGAGCTGCCCCAATTAATCAACGTCGTGAAGGGCGATATCAGTTTGGTGGGTCCACGTGCCCTGCAAAACTCAGAGCTAGACAAATATGATAAGCGAGATCTTATATTGACCGTTAAATCTGGTTTGACTGGCCTTGCCGTGGTCTCCGGTCGGCGAGACATTAGTTTTGAAGAACGCCGTAAGCTGGATCTTTACTATGTCCAAAACTGGAGCGTCTGGCTGGATATCACAATCCTTGCTAAAACGGCCCGGGCCATAATCAGCCGCGGCGGAGCAATCTAAATGAAAGCTCTTCCTTATAGGCTTGGAGTCAATGTACGTAAGCAGGCTGGGCTGGCACAAAGGGAGGCAGTTGGGTTAGATGAGTACGTAGAAGAAATAAAATCCGGTCTTCCGGAATTCCGTTTTAATTCCATTAATATCCTTGGTGAAGGCTGGGATCACATTGCTCTAGAGTGTGATGGAGTGATCTTTCGTCTACCAAAAGGTCACAAGCGAAACGATAAACGCCAGGCGCACGTCCAATACGAAGTGGCGGCTCTTAAGCTGCTCCAGGGGAAATTGCCTGTTGCTGCGCCACACCCAATTTATGTTAGCCGGAACCTAGATTTTTTTGGATACATACATATACCTGGCTCACTCGCAGTCGATATTGTCAGAACAATGAAGAGTGATGAAAAAGAAAAATATCGAGAATATTGGACTGAGCTGGTTATAGGAATCCACCAGGCCATTTCCTATAAGAGAGCGTTGTCGATAGGCGTTCCTGAGTTCAATATTAACAAGTACACTTTATCTGCAAAAAAGTTGGTAGACAGGAAGGACATTCCGGAAGTTATTCAGAAGTTTGCGCGGCAAAGAGTCAAAGCTATTACTGACATGGGAACAAATAAATCAAACTGGGTGTTTATTCATGGTGACTTCCATGGTCGTAATATCTTGCTCGATACCAATACACGCCAGCCAACGGGAATTATAGATTGGAGTGATATGAAAATCGCCCCTGTAGAAGTCGAACTTTCTGTACTGGAAGGACCAATGAAAGAAGATTTTCCAGACTATATGGAGAAGGCCGCCAAGGTTTATGAGGCCAGGACAGGAAAGCCAGTCGACCCCAAATTAGCCAAAGCCCTAAGACATGTATTTGAGCTTCACATTTATAACCATCGGCTAGAGAGACAATTAACTGAAGAGGTTAATGAATCGGAAGTTAAGCTGTTTGAATGGGCAAGGCAATATACATAAAAGATATGAAGGTCGCAATCGTATGTGATTGGTTGATAGGAGGCGGCGCTGAGCGGGTAGTTGTACAGCTACATAAACTCTACCCGGAAGCACCGATTTACACCGCCTGCGCGAGCGATGAGTGGATTAAGCGACTGGATGGCAAAGTTATCACCAGCTGGATGCAGCGGGGGCCGCTGCCCGCCCTTCGCAAATTTTTACCAGTGATGCGCGGGTTGTGGTTTAGCCGATTAGATTTGTCGGATTTCGATTTGGTAATTTCCAGCAGCGGCGCCGAGGCTAAGTTCGTGCAGGTTAAACCACCGGCCAAACATATTGCTTACATCCATGCGCCGACTCATTATTATTGGTCCCGCTACAACCAGTACATAAAGGCTCCGGGATTCGGGATATTTAACCCGATTGCCCGTTTGGGACTTAAAGTTCTGGTTAGCCCGATGCGCCGCTGGGACCGGCGAGCAGCGCAGCGACCAGATTGCTTAATCGCCAACTCAAGTTTTACTAAAAACCAAATCAAAAAATTCTACGGCCGTGAGTCGCAAGTTATACACCCGCCAGTTGATGCTGCACGCTTTAAGCCGGCCGCTCAGCAAGAGCGCCATGGCTTTTTGGCCGCCGGCCGCCAAACGTCGTACAAAAAAATTGATTTGGCGGTAGCCGCCTGCTCCCGGCTAAATCTACCGCTAACAGTAATGGGCGATGGGCCAGAGCATAAAAAACTCAAAAAAATGGCTGGGCCGAGTGTTAAGTTTTTGGGTTGGCTGCCCGAGAGCAAGCGAGTTAAATATTTCCAAACCGCTAGGGCGCTTATTTTCCCGGGGGTTGACGATTTTGGCATTACCGCCGTTGAAGCTTTGGCCGCCGGTACGCCGGTTGTGGCCTACCGTGGTGGCGGCGCACTGGACTATGTGCTGCCGGGCAGAACCGGCTGGTTTTTTGATAAGCCTACGTCTGGTTCGCTGGCTGACTTGCTAGAAAAAATTCAGGATAAAAATTTAAATACCAGCAATCTAACCGCTAAAGCAGCCGAGTTTGCTCCAGAAATTTTTAGGCAGAAGTTACAAAGCCTAGTTAGGGAGGTGGTTCAGTGAAGCTTCTAGTTACCGGTGGCGCCGGTTTTATCGGCAGCAACTTTGTACGCTACATTTACCAGGAGCGGCCGGATTGGCAAATGAGTGTTTTAGATAAACTAACTTACGCCGGCGACAAACGGAATTTAGATGGGTTAGATGCGGCCCGGGTAGAATTTATAAAAGGCGACATATGCGACGCAGCACTAGTTGATAAATTGGTGGCCAAATGCGATGCGGTTGTCCATTTTGCCGCCGAGAGCCACAACGACAACTCGCTAAACGACCCTTCCCCGTTTATAGAAACTAATTTAGTTGGCACTTTCCGAATTCTAGAAGCCGTGCGCACCCGTAACAAACGCTTGCATCACATTTCGACCGACGAAGTCTACGGCGACCTAAAGCTGGATGACCCGCGTAAATTTACACCCCAAACCCCATACAATCCATCGAGCCCCTACTCCGCCTCTAAAGCCGGCTCGGATCACTTAGTGCGGGCCTGGGTGCGCAGCTTTGGTATTTCTGCAACCATTAGCAACTGCTCTAATAATTACGGCCCCTACCAACACGTCGAAAAATTCATTCCCCGCCAAATCACCGAGATCTTACTTGGTCGCAAGCCAAAACTTTACGGCCAGGGCCTCAACGTCCGCGATTGGATCCATACCCAGGACCATAACTCCGGGATCTTAGCTATTTTAGAAAAAGGCAAATCGGGCGAAACTTATTTAATCGGCGCTAATGGCGAGAGAAATAACAAGCAGGTGGTTGAGCTAATCCTAAAATTAATGGGCAAAGACCCAAATGACTACGAACACGTCAAGGATCGCCCCGGTCACGATATGCGCTACGCGATTGATTCAAGTAAGATTCGCAGAGAACTGGGCTGGCAGCCAAAGTTCGTAGATTTTGAAGCCGGACTAACCGATACAATAAAATGGTACGAGACAAACCGTGACTGGTGGGAGCCGCAAAAAGCCGAAGCCGAAGCAAAATATAAGAAACTAGGACAGTAAGTATGAAGGGCATAATCTTGGCCGGTGGTTCCGGTACCAGACTTTATCCGGTGACTTTGACCGTTAATAAGCAGCTACTGCCGATTTACGACAAGCCAATGATCTACTATCCGCTAGCGACCTTAATGAACGCCGGTATAAGCGAGATTTTAATCATATCTACGCCGCTGGATCTGCCCCGTATCAAGCAGTTGCTGGGCGACGGCCAACAACTTGGCTGCCGATTTAGTTACCAAATCCAGGAACAACCGCGTGGCCTAGCCGAAGCCTTTATTTTGGGCGAGGAGTTTATTGGCAGCGACAAGGTTGCGATGATTTTGGGCGATAATATTTTTTACGGCAGTGAAATAAACGATAAGCTAAGCCAATATGCCAACCCCGACGGCGGCGTGGTGTTTGGCTACCAAGTGGCCGACCCGGAGCGCTACGGCGTCGTGGAGTTCGATAAAAAAATGAAAGCGCTGTCGATCGAAGAAAAGCCGGCCAAGCCAAAAAGTAACTACGCGGTGGTGGGGCTATATTTTTACGATAACGATGTGGTTGGCATTGCTAAAAACCTCAAACCGAGTGCTCGGGGCGAGCTAGAAATTACCGACGTCAACAAAGAGTATTTAAGACGCAGCAAGCTCAACGTAGTACTAATGGATAGAGGTACCGCCTGGCTAGATACCGGCACGTTCGCGTCAATGAACCAAGCCGCCCAATTTGTGCAGGTAATCGAGGAGCGGCAAGGCTTAAAAATCGGCTGTATTGAAGAAGCCGCCTGGCGCCAAGGTTTTATTAATGACCAGCAACTGCGCGCTCTAGCCGAACCGCTGATTAAATCCGGCTACGGCCAATATCTACTTAGCCTGCTTGGCTAGTTATTTCTTCTTATGAATAATAAATATGGCGACAACGCCAGAGATTACGTCTACTAAAATTGTGCAGATGCGCCACGTCAGGACCGGTACGACACCTAGGTTTTGGCTGAACAAGATAGCTTCGCGTACACCAATGCCGGCCGGGACAAAAACAGCGGCAATGCTGGCTAGGAAAGTTATTGTATTTAGATAAAGCGCTTGGCTGTAGTCAACGCTGACACCCACGCCTCGTACAATCAACCAAAAGGCAAAGGCTGAGATTAGCCACGCCGTTGCCGATAAACCAATCAGCGGTAAGTAACGCAATAACTTTTGATGATGCTTTAGGCGAGCCAGACCAAATGTCGCCAACCCTAGAATTAGTGCAGCGACAATAGCCAACACCACGTTAACTTTAACCGCCAGTATCAGTAACCCGCCGCTAAGTGCCAGGCTCAAATTTTCCCGGACCTGTGCTTTGGCGGTGTTTATAATTTTGGAGCCTAGCTTTTTGGCGTAGATTGATCTAGCCGACATAGAAAAGGCGCTGGACGGCAAATATTTATATGGTTGGGATGCGAAGAAAGATAGCAATTGAGCTCTACTAAAAGTTTGGTCGCTCATAAAAAGCGCGTAGGCCCAGTGCAGCGCAAACGCCAAATAGAAAATAAAATAGACGCTAAAGCCTAGAGCTAGTAACCCCGGCCTGGCTCCATGCAAGCTAAACGACTGGTGCTTACTATTTAGACTTATTAGGGCCAGGCCGATAGCCGCTGTAATCAGTAGCGCTTGAAGCAAAACTAAAAATGGCCGCTTAGCCAAAAGTTTCCGGGCTAGGCGGACTACTTTTTGGTTTTTGATAGCAGAATAGTCCATGGCAGTGGCTGGCGCACCTTTAGAACCCGGCCGAAATGTTTGTTAATAAATCTAGTGAATGAGGCGCTCGACCAGTTGTTAAGATGCCCGGGCGTGTTACCCATCGTTTTCAGGTATTTGCCACGAGACATATTCAGTCCACGCCAAATCGGTTCGCGTGGCACGCCGGCTATCAATAAACCGCCGGGCTTAAGAACCCGTCTGACTTCGGCTAGCGCAACGTCGGGATGGTCCAGGTGCTCGAGCACCTCCAGCAAGAAAACTAAATCGTAAGTTTCGTCTTTACGCTTCAGTTCATAAATATCTTCTTGGATAATGTTTAGCTTTGGGTTATTTTTCTTGGCGAGCGTAACAAGCTTGCCAACGTAATCTGAGGCTTCAAAGCTGGCTGAGCTTGGCAGCATCTTAGCTAATTTCTGAGTTGAATACCCAGCGCCGCAGCCGATTTCAAGCGCCTTTTTAATAGTCCGTTCTTTATTGGCTTCCGCGATGAGTCCCTCGACCACCAGGAAATAGCGGCCAACCAAAATATTGCCTACTCTACCCGATGCTTCATACTTCCCTAGAAAATCTTCCTCGCCTGGCGTTGCCGTAATTTTGAGATTTTTTGGCATTTTATTTGTCTTTATCCGAGTATTTCATTCGTTTGACATCTTCGAGTATTTTCTCCTGGTTAGACAGCACCCGGCTAAGCATATCGGCCACTAGCCCTAGTGCCCAAAAAACGATTGCCATCGTCAACAGGTAAACACCGGCGAAACCCAGGAACTTATAGGGGCTAAATTCGTGCCGGACAATGTAGTGGGCAAAAAATATCACCAAGGCAACCACACTCAACACAAACGGGATGGTCCCTAGCCAGCCAAAAAAGCGTAGCGGCGCAAAGTCCCTATACGACCTTAAGATATTCATTGCGCTCACAGCCGTATATTGGAGGATGCTCTTAACCACTCGGGATTTGCGGTCTTTGTGGTAGCTAACAACAACCGGCACTGAGGTAATACGCATTCGTTTCATTGCCAAAACTTGGAATGATTCCTGGGTGTAGGTATGTTCACCCGCCGTGTTCAAAGCAAACATAGCTTCGCGGCCATACGCTCTAAAACCAGAGGTCACGTCGTGGAACTCGTGTTGGCTCAAGGCACTAACCACTTTGGCGCCAAGCCGGTTGCCTAGATATTTAGCCAGCGGCATTTCAGCCGGCCGGCGATAGTTGCCGGTAACTTTGTCGGAAAACCTATCAGCAGCTACAAAGTCGGCCCGACCCTGCTCGATTGGTGCGACCAATTTAGATATATCGCCGGGCTCAAACTGCATATCGCCGTCTATGTTAACCATTACGTCAACGTTCCGCTCTAAAGCAATCCCCAGAGCTTGCCTAAAACGAAAGGCCAGCCCCTTGCTTTCACCGTCGCTAATTACTTCGGCACCGTGAGCAGTGGCAATTTCGGCCGTATTGTCCGAGCTGCCATCGTCAATCACGCATTTATTTATCTGGGTTATACCCTTTATTTTTTCAGGCACACCGTCAAGCACTCGGCCAATAGTAGCGGCCTCGTCTTTACATATTGAAACTACTATTAACTTCATAATTTTTGCCAATATTTCTGCGATAATCGACTTTTCCACAGCATAGCATATTTCCCATTGCTTTTGGCGTGTCGGCACATATACACTAGCACTTAGTGATTATTAAGTTAACGACAATGGGGGATATCTATAAAATGAGTATAAAAACATTAATTGCCGGTTCCGCAGTTGGAATAGGTGGGGTTTTGGCAGTAACAGCCTCGGCCTCAGCCCTGACTGTGAATACGGCTAATATAGCCAATGGCGCGGTAACTACGGCCAAGATTGCCAATAACGCAATTACCACCGCTAAGCTCGCAAGCAATGCGGTTCACACTAACAACATAGTCAACGGTGGTGTAACCAGCGACGACATTAGTAACGGAACAATCCGATCAGTGGACCTGGGTGACGGTGCGGTTACTAGCGCCAAGCTAGGAAGCAATCTTACACTTAACGGTACGACCACTTTGTCCGATGGTGTGTCTACCCTACAGTCAAACGTAGCCACTGGTACTCTTCTTACATCGGTTAAACTTACACCTAAGGCTTCAGCGACTGCAGCTGGCGTTACTAGGCACACATTAGTCGCCGTCGGTGACGTTACCGGCACTACCGCCCAAGGTTTTGGAGATCCAGCGGTTGCTACCTATGGGTTACAGGCCGACTTTGGTCGAACAGTAGCTGCTACCGGTGCCTTTAGTGGTACTGATACCAGTCTTGACGTTAGAGCGGTTAACTATCTTAACAACTCCGGCGGCAATTACCAGCTACAAGGTGCTTACATTAAAGCCAAAAACTACAGTACTGGAACGGTGAAAAACCTAAATGGCTTGGTCGTAGAGGTTGCTAACGACGGTACAGTTAGCGGAACTTCTTATGGCATAAAAATCGCCAGTACCGGCACGAATCCTATTACTGCTGACCTGCTGCTTTCAAGCGGCGTGGTCGTACTAACAGGAGCAGCGGCTCCATCAAATGGAACCTGTAACACTGCTACAGTGCCTAACGGGTCAATGTACCTAAACCGTGGTGCTACAAGCGCCGTTACCGTTTTCTATGTCTGTTGGTCAGCAACAGCAAACGGCAACTGGACAGCAAAATAAGCTAGTCTGTTAAGAGTCAAACAAAAATATTATAAACAACCCCCGAAATGGGGGTTGTTTATAATTAATAGCTTTTGCCTAACTAAACCGACTAAACTATACTGTACGGATATGAGTTTTATTAAGAAAGCTAGTCACGTCCAGACGGCCGCAGCCATAATAGCACTACTGCTAGTTGGTTTCAGTGTTTATAAACTTACTCATCACCATAACTCCCAAACCACCAATAACCACCAGACAGTCACGATTGCACCAAGTGGCATTAAATATCCGGCAGCCTGGAGCGAGCTGCCCACTATTAGCGCAGCAGACCAAACCGATGGTGTAGTATCTGAAGCGGTTCACGTAACGCCTAACGCCACTATTGTTGTACGCGCAGTTAAGGGAACCCTGCCAAAGGATTTTAATATCCACACTCTGGCTACTGATACAGAGAGCAGCTTAAAACAAGGCTTGAATGATTTTATTCCCGAGAGTAATAGCCTTGTTAGTATAGGCAGCCATCAATCTGCCCAGGTTATTTATAAAAATACCAACGATGGTGGACAGGTAAACGAGGCTGTTTCTTTGACAATACCGACTACTAACAAAATCTTTTATATCAACATATCTTCGCTAGCAACTGATTTTACTAAAATAGATAGTGATATACCGGCTATTAAAACCGCCGTGGCAACCTATATAGACACTCACTTAAATTAGTGGCTGGGGAGACATCCCCTACGGCTGGGCTCGAGTTTTTCCGCCTTAACTACAATGCTATAATTACTAGCAATGCCTGCTAAAAATAAAAAGCTCGCAAAATTTATTCGTCGCGCAAAAAAGCCAGCGGTCGCGGCGTTGTTAGTTGCCGCCATAGCCATTGGTGCGATGGTACTAACTAACAAAAACTCATCTCCAGCCACAACAACCCTAAACTCCGGTCCAAGTAATGATATCTCACCCGCAAATCGAGCGGGTAATCCTAAAGGGACGGCTGTTAGCCCAAACTCAACTCCTAAACCAGCCGGATTGCAGCAGATAGTTCCGGTCATAACCTCTGCCTCTCAGGAAGGTCAGAGTGTAGTTGTCCGAGCTTACGTAGCCGAGGTCTTTGAAAATGGTGGTGCCTGCACTGCCACTTTTACTAAAAGCGGCCAAGCGTCGGTAAGCGGCAGCTCTGTCGGCTTTCAAAATGCTAGCTATACAACCTGCCCACCAATTAAAGTTTCGCGAGGGAAATTTCTTACAGCCGGCAACTGGACACTTGCGCTAAGTTATAAATCGTCGAGCGCGGAAGGCTCGACGACTCAGCAAATAACTTTGCAATGATGATTATTAGGAAGGCAGCAGCAAAAATTTTGTATGTGAGTATGTCCTCTTTGGCTATGTTGGGCCTGATAATTGCCATTTTACCACTTCAGTCCCAGGCATTATCTGGCAGTAGTTTCAACGCCGGTAGGATTATTGACGATTATGTATTTTACAAATACGACTCAATGAGCGCAGCCAGCATCCAGAAGTTTCTGAATTCACAGGTGCCTGTTTGTGACACAAACCATGCGAAAAGTTCGAGTGCCAACGATCCAGGTCCACCATACACTTGCTTGAAGACTTATTCGGTTAGAGTGCCGGGGCGATCGGCCGATGCTTATTGCCCAGGCTCAGTTACATCTTCTGGGACAACCAAACGAACGGCTGCCGAAATAATTTACGAGGTGGCACAGGCCTGCCACGTTAGCCCAAAAGTCCTACTTGTTACGCTTCAAAAAGAATCGGCATTGGTAACCGATACTTGGCCATGGCCATACCAGTACTCCGCGGCCATGGGATATGGTTGCCCCGACTCTAGCGGCTGTGACTCAACTTACGCCGGACTTTTTAAGCAACTCTATTACGCCGCACGTCAGTTCCAGAACTACGCCCATAATCCAAACAGCTTCAACTATGTGGCCGGTACAAATAATCAAATCCAGTGGAGCCCTAAATCATCTTGCGGTAGCTCGACAGTTTATATTAGCACTCAGGCTACGGCCGGACTTTACAACTATACACCGTACCGGCCCAACACAGCTGCCTTGAACAATCTTTATGGGACCGGTGATAGTTGTAGCGCTTATGGTAACCGTAATTTCTGGCGTGATTATAACGACTGGTTTGGCAGTACACTAGCAAACCCGATTAGGGCTACAGTGGTGGATGCTCATTCTAATGAATCGGGCGGTGCCGCAGCGGTAGAATTTTCGCTAGTTAGCCAGCCTTCCGGCGGTGCGAGCGTCACTATTCCTCTGTCTCTTTCTAGTGCAGCCGAAGCCAGCTTTAGTAATAGCACCAGCTTGACTAGTGAAAATCTAGTCATTACAGCAGCAAATTGGAATAAGCCCAGCGCCAATGTCGCTACGATTTACGGTAGAAATGACGGCGCAGCTGACGGGGATGTTGGCTACACTCTAAAAACAGGTGACCCTAGCAGCACTGACAGTACATACGGCAGCTTAATCGCTAGCGACATTCCGGATGTGGGTGGCCTTATAAATGACTCAACAGATTCTGACACCACCCTAACTGGTAATTGGACGGGTACTAAGCAAGCCGGCATCGGTTTGAAGCGCGGCAACGAGTACTTTCTTAACGTCGCCCAAAAAACCAGCGTCGACTTTCATTATGGTACGTGGACCGATACATCTCTGGTTGGTGCCTGGCAAGGTGGCTTAAAGAGCGAAGTGGGTTTGAAGCGTGGCAACGAGTACTTTTTGAGTAATAACCATAAGACTATTGCCGACTTTCATTATGGCCGGTCAGGCGATACACCGCTTGTTGGTAAGTGGGATGGCAGTGGTAAAGACGAGATTGCTATTAGGCGGGGTAACCAATATTTCCTGAGTAATAACGCAAAAACAATTGCCTCATTCATCTACGGCAAATCCTCGGACACGGTTTTGATAGGTGACTGGGACGGTAGTGGTAAAGACGAAATCGGCCTAAAGCGTGGCAACGAGTACTTTTTGAGTAATAACCATAAGACTATCGCGGACTTTACCTACGGCCAATCCACCGATACAGCGCTAGTGGGCAGTTGGGACGGTAGTGGTAAAGACGAAATCGGCCTAAAGCGCGGCAACGAGTACTTTTTGAGTAATAACCATAAGACTATCGCGGACTTTACCTATGGCCAATCCACCGACACAGCGCTAGTGGGCAGTTGGGATGGCAGTGGTAAAGACGAAATCGGCCTAAAGCGTGGCAACGAGTACTTTTTGAGTAATA
>CAYTYX010000001.1:23180-42316 GCA_964442325.1 uncultured Candidatus Saccharibacteria bacterium | reverse complement strand
AAATCGGCCTAAAGCGCGGCAACGAGTACTTTTTGAGTAATAACCATAAGACTATTGCCTCTTTTAATTACGGCCACTAAAACACTTTTTGCCTGGGTATTTTGGCTTGCCGTATACTATCCCTAGTGGCAAATAATACAAATCGCGGTTTTGGGCAGCGCGCTAGTGATATCAGCCAGCGTGTCATTTGCGTCGTCTCATCTAATTTATTTCTGAAGCTGACATTTTTGTGGTTTATCGTCCAGGCTATTTACTTTGCCTTTAGTGTAAAGTTCGGTATTCCGCCCGATGAAGACTACCACCTAACCTTCATCCGGTTGTTCGCCCAGCACTCGCCCTCGCCTTTTTTGTCAGACACCGGCATCCCGGGAGTACTACTGGAAGTTGCCCGTAACCCGTTCTTTCTTTATCACTATTTACTTAGCTTCCCTTACCTAATTATCCGCCACCTACCCCAGCCGTACGTCTGGCTAAGGATGATAAATGTTTTGCTCGGTACCGGCTCGCTTTATTTAGTCAATAGGATTGCCAGCCAGCTTAAAGTTTCGACACTAGTGCGCAATCTTTCTATTTTTATGCTGGCCAACACGCTAATGTTTGTCTTTTTATCAGCCTCGATAAACTATGACAATTTATTTATTCCGCTATGTTTGGCTAGTGTTTATTTGTTACTGCGACTATTTGACAAAGTCACGGCGCGCGACAGTTTGATGTTTTTGGCCGTAACTTTAGCCGGACTGATGGTAAAAATAAGTTTCTTGCCAATGGCGGCTGTGGTTTTGGCTCTGCTGGCGGCCAAGCACTGGCGACACCTGCCAGCAGTTTTAACATCGTTTAAAAAGACGTTTAGGCAAAGCGTTAGGCTAAATTGGCTGCTCATAATTGTAGTGTTGTTGCTCGGAGGCTTATTTAGCCAGCGCTATGTCTACAATCTGGCGACTTACCACAGCTATCAGCCAGTCTGCCCGAGCGTTAGAGCAATCGGTGATTGCCGTCAGAGTGCGCTGTTTGCCCGAGATGAGTCGCTATCGGGGCCAAATCGTCACCCGGCTACGGCCAGCTGGCCAAGCTATTTGCAGCAATGGTCTAAGTTGATGGCACAAAGAGTCTATGGGGTATTTGGGCATATGCGATTCCCTGCCAACAAATATATAGAGCTTTGGTCGGTGGCAGCAGCCGCACTATTCGCGTTAGCTTTCGCCGTCAAGTGGAGGCCTAGTGACCAGGCTTTTACAATCGTTGTGGTAGTCAGCCTGTTTTATCTATTGTCGCTAATAATTGATAACCATAATCTCTACAACCAAACCGGCCGGCTGCAGCTAGCCGTCCAAGGTCGATATGTATTTGGCGTACTGCCACTTATTTATCTGGCCGGCAATCACTACGCTGAAAGACTCTTAAAAGATTCACCGGCTATGTTGGTTTATTTAGTGGTGACCTTGGCAATTTTTTCGATTTCCGGCTTACCAACTTATCTTCGCAAGGCCACACCGGAGTGGCACGCCAACCTACACCTAGGTCTAGTCGCTCCCGTGCAAGAAGCTTCTAGCCAGCAGTTGTCTTACGACTCTTGGATAAGTCAAACAATGACCAACCAAGGCAAGTAGCGCCAAGCACGAACAGCAACAAGAGTAGGCTAACTACTACGCCGGGTATGCCGTTGGCGCGCGTGGCAGAATAAAGCCCATGAAAGTGGCTACTAGTAAGCGACGTGATGCTCGAGGCCGCCATCGCCAGTACCAAAAGCGATACCAGCTGGCCCTTGGTCGTTTTAAAAGCTAGCAGTCCCGCGCTCAAGAACAAACTTATGGGCAGGATAGCGGGCAGCAAATACCTAAAGTTGATTGAGCCAATGCCGGTAGCAAACTTAATCTGGACAATAAAAGTACCTAGCGCCGTCAGCGCCATGAGCCCAATCGCTATTGCTCTTGCTCTATCGCCAAGATAGTCCCGCATCGCTTTCCTGGTTGTTGTCAGCCAACCGGCTAACGCTAGGCTGACCAAGACGACCGACGCCGTCGCGCTGACCGAGAAGTCGGAATACAGCAGCCCCCAAAGTTTTTTGTTGGTGAGGACATCGTGCAGTGATTGGATTTTGCGACCACCTGTATAGCCGGGTGGTGATGAGCTAAACCAGTTGCCGTGTGATTTATAATTACGGAAGTAATAAAACCAGCCGATAGCCGCGAGCACGAGCGCAAAGATACCAGCCGAGATTAATCCGCCTTTAATGATTCTTCTGGGCGTACTCCCTTTGCCATGCATTAAAGAGGCTATAACTATGGCCAGCAGACTAACGAGTAAGAAGACTATGTACGGCGCCTTAGTGGCCATACCGGCCACGGAGATTAGCGCCAGGCCGATTAAATACTTTCTCCTTAGGCCGTATTGCAAAATTTTGTAATTAAAAATTAGCGACAGTGTAGCCCACAATACAACCAGAGCATCGAGCGCATAATCAACATTTAGCCTAGTGAAGCGGTACATCAATACCGAAAGAGCCGGAACCGCCACGGCAAACAAAGCGCGTCGCGTACCGCCAAACAACCAGCCAGCCCAAGCCAGCACTGCAATACACAAGACGCCAATAAATATATTTATGGCTCGGCCCACTGCAATTGCTTTATGCCAATGACCACCATTTAGTAACGGGCCGACAAAGGGAGCATGAATCATATAAAACAGAGGCGGATTAGCCGATGCGGCCTCGGCTTTATGACCCTCTAGCTTAACAAATGGTGGGTAGGTAATCCCGTCCGACCAGCGAGGTATATCACCGTTCCATAGGCGCCAAGTGTAATCAACGTGTTGGACTGTGTCGCCGCGCGCTAACCAAGGAGTGGTCACAGACACCAAACCAGCTACAGAAATATATAGAAATGTCACACCCAAAAGCCCAACCAGCATCATCTTGGGTAATTTGTGATTTTTAAATTTCAAATCTCCGCTCAACGCTTTAGGGACAGGCCACCATTTACTCATCTTTTAACTAGGTTAGCACAACTATTGCCTTAGGTGAGGTTTTGCCCTAATATCAAGCCCGTAGTAAAGTGTCTTTAGTGCCACAAACAAGCTCACAGCCACAACTAAACCAGCGCCATACCACTAGGAATTTTTTTAAATTGGTGGCTAGTGGCCAATGGATCGAGATTGTAAAGGTTTTGCGCCGTCGGGCGATTAATGGTTTGAGATTTATCGTGCGAGTTGCGCTACGCACGCTTGGCATCTATTACGAAAGTCCTTGGATCCGTCGGCGACTAGTCAGGCGACTGTTAAATAAATACTATTCGTGGTCTATGTTCACGCCAACCAATCAAACTTCAGCAATCCGCATAGCGCTAATTTTACGCGATGGTCTTACCTACCCCTCCAGCTCTGCTTTCATCCGTCTGCTTTCGCCGCTAACCGACAGATCGATGCGCGGTAAATTAGTTTTAAAAATATATCCGCAGAACACAACTCAGATTGATCAAGTAGATATCTGTATAGTCCAGCGCACCGCTTTCGACCAGCTAAATGAGGCTGAGGTATTAATTAATAACTTACGTTCAGCCGGTATACCTCTGGTCGTCGATACTGACGACGCCTTTCACATAATCGATTCAGAGCACCCAGAGGAAAGCTTGCACCGCGGCGCTTTAGTGGCATTCGATCACCTTATTAAAAACGCTAATCGGGTTTGGGTATCTACTGCTCGACTAAAGAGCTTGCTCAAAGCTCAGACCGATAAGGTTATTGTGATACCTAATAGTTTAGATAAACGCCTCTGGCTATCAAATCCCACCACAGCCACACAGACAGAGGCATTAGGTCCGCTGCGGATACTTTATATGGGTACAGTTAGCCATGACGCTGATTGGGAAATGATATTCCCGGTTTTGAGTAAATTGGCTGATCAAAAACCGGAGTCATTCGAGTTGACGGTCATCGGCGTATCCAGAGACCGCCCGCTACGACCATGGATTAAGCGGCTCTACCAACAACGCAACGGGTCGATTTATCCGCGTTTTGTTCCTTGGTTCCTCAAGCAAGGGTCATTTGATGTCGGCTTATCACCTCTGGTTGATTCCGGCTTTAACCTCAATAAGTCTGATATTAAAGCCCTAGATTACTTGGCAGCCGGCGCCATGCCAGTAGTGTCTAATCTTGAACCGTATGCCACGAACGGTTTAGATAGCTTGGTAGTCCGAGTTAATAATTCGCCCCAAGATTGGGAGACAGTTCTGGCTAAACTTATTGCCGATCCTATTACTTTTCGAAATAGTAATAAAGCAACTTTAGCGAAGGCCCAAAAATATATTTGGCAGGAACGCTCATCTGAGATGACTGCTAAACTAATTTATAAACAACTCCTAGCTTTGACTAATAAACGGCCTTGACCTGATTAGTCGCCACGTAGTCTGGCAGCTGTTTTTTGGGCTAGGTTGTGCAATTTTTGGTTACGCTTAATCAGTTTTTTGCCAGCCTTGCGCCATCTTCCGGGAGTAGAACCAGTAGCAGAATCGATGATTTCAGATTCAGCGACTACTGCCTCGTTCATGTAGTCCCGGACTGTTTGGCGATAGCTGGGGTATCTTTGCCAGATAATTTGATGGCCTTCTTCGATTAGCCTTTTTTTGCGTTCTTGGCCAAAACTGCGCGCTTCTAGATGGAAGACGTATGCGTGGTTGGCCAGCAAACATTTATAACCATTCTTGCGCAGACGTAAACAAAAGTCTATTTCCTCGCCGTAACCTTTGCCAAATACCGGGTCAAAAAACCCGTATTTATCAACTAGGTTGCGCTTAATCAACATACAGTAGCCGTGCCCGACTGGTACGATGCTGGCACGTGGCAATTTAGTTTTAACTTTTAGAAATAGACGAAATGATTCAGCTGGCCCAATGCCATGTTGTGGTGCTGCCGAAACCGGAAAGGTGGCCAGAGTCGCATTATTGGTCCGGGGTGTAACAGTTGCAAACTTGGAATCTAAGTATAGGACTTGGCTCATTTCTTCCAAAAACCCATCGGTCACTTCTGTGTCACTATTTAATAGCAAGATATCATTGCCTGATTTATCTAGTTCTAAAACTGCCCGATTGCAAGTGCCGACAAAGCCTAAGTTTTTTGGATTGCGGTAGTACTCCCAACCTTGTCTGCCGGCAATTTTGGCTTTGATATTTTTTTCTAGGGTTTCTACTTCTGGGCCACAGTCATTTACTAGTAGTATCTTGTTTTTAGTTATGTCAACAAATTTCTCCAATGAATCCAGACAATCTTTAAGCGACGGCCAGTCAGCATAAACTGGGACAACTATGGTTACAGCTCGGGGATTTGCCACAACCTACTTCCCCGTCAATTTTCCGCGAGCGCTACGGGCACGCCAGTAGGCGCTTTTGGCTTTGCCACGCAGACGCATTTTAATCATTTTCTTTAGCGACGTTTCGCCCGAAGTTTTAATAAACTCTTTGGCGTTGCGCTGGTAGTCTAGCCAACGGTGCGTAAAATTAATCGGCTCAGGTTTAGACTGGCCCTTGCCTTTGGTAATTAATTCGACTTTCTGATAGAGCGCTTCGACGTTATGCTCACCACCTAGCAATGCCAGCACTCTTTTTTGGCCGGCTCGGCCGTGCGCCTGCGCTAGTTCACGATCATCGGCATATTTTTTAATAGCAGCCATTAGGCTCTGCACGTCACCAGGTTTAAACAAAAAGGCAGTCTTTCCGGTCTCAACCAGCTCTGGCGTAGCACCCGAGTCTGCACCGACTACTGGCTTACTAAGCAACATGTATTCAAAAGTGACCCTGCCAAACGCTTCGCGCTGGGAGGCAACAATCCCAACATCAGCCAGGTTAACATAAGCTAGGACGTTACTCACTAGTCCCGGCAGATGAACTCTATCTTTGAGGCCATACTTTTGGACTTCCTCGTCAAGTTCTTTGCTAAACTGAGCATCGCCGCTACGGCCCAGTAGGCAAAGCTCCACATTATACCCTTGCCGATTGAGCATTCCGACAGCTTCAACTGTTTCTTTATGGCCTTTGGTCCGAGCAATATTACTAGTCATTATTAATTTTAGACTGGTAGAATCTTTAAACGGATTTGGCACTTTTTCGACCGACTGGCGCTTCACCGCTTCGATATCAAACGGGTTATATAAAAAGGTTACTTTGGTCTCATTAACATATTGCTTGATATGGTCAGCCAGCGTATTTGAATTAGCCACCACCAAGTTCGATAAGTTGCCAACATCTTCAAAAGTTTTTTCGCGGCCAATCTCAAAAATTCGGCCGTGGTCTAGGTCACCGTACTCACGGACTATCCAAACATGTGGGACTTTTTGAAAATGTGCAGCTAGTGCCGCCCACGGACAAACAATCGAATTAGTTAGTACCACGTCTGGTTTAAATTTTTGGATGATTCTTTCGATGTCTTCAATTGCCTGCGAGTTCAGCGTCGAGTGGTTAAATAAATCTTCGGCTTTGGTGGGCGGGTTGGTCTCGGACCAAAAAGTGTAACGTAAGGCGTGGTATTTCCAGCCGCGCTTGTCGAGTTCGCCAGCCAGAGATTTAATCGGTTCTCTCAAAATAAACTCGGGTTGGATATTATGGTCTTTAGACCAACTGTCTAGAATATCCAGTAGCGAACGCTCGGCACCGCCCAGCAGCTCTGATATATGCGAAAGTGCAAGGATTTTCATTTTAGCGGTACAAATATTTCAAAGCGGCTATAGATTGTTTTATTAAAACTTACCTTAGGCTTTGGGCCTAAGCCCTTATCATAAAAAATGGTATTGTGTGGCGCATCAATCGGCAAAATGTGCTTATCTCGGCTGTCTTTTATTGGCAGTTTTGGTTCAAGTGTGTAGTCCTTTATGCCCATTTCTTTAAACATTTTGTCGAATTGCTTAAGGGTAATTGGGCAACTATG
This sequence comes from uncultured Candidatus Saccharibacteria bacterium, assembly GCA_964442325.1. Lineage (GTDB taxonomy): Bacteria > Patescibacteriota > Saccharimonadia > Saccharimonadales > UBA10212 > CAYTYX01. The sequence goes on along the minus strand of CAYTYX010000001.1, from coordinate 35,407 downwards.
GTTGTAGCCGTCTGTCCAGTCGATTTTTAGGCCAAATTTTTTAAGGTAATCAATGTCTTCAAACGATGGATGGTGGATAAAAAAGAAGTCAGTAGCCCATTTTTGACAATTGTTAAGCACGTGACGAACGTCTTCTAGGCTACCGAGGTGCTCAAGAAAATCCATCATCGATATGTACCTAAAGCTGTTTGCTGGAAAGTCTAGGTCTAAAATATTCGCTCTAATTGCATCGTGGCCATTCCGCCTGGCTTCATCTACCCACTCTTGGTTAAAATCGACGCCCAAGCCCTTGCCACCATACTTTCGGTGGCTCCAACCAATCGAGCTTCCTTTTTTACAGCCGATATCCAAAAAGTCGTACTTGGGCCGCGCTAGCTTATGCTTCACAGTTTGCCAATTCACCATCTAATTATACATTTTAAACGCGTGGAGGTGAGAGGCTGTTATCAAGATGGCTGCGCTGTTATTATTAAGTCTGTTGGACTATTAAAATAATGCAGTTACATAAATCTAAAGAACCCGCAGTTTTTACCCAAGCAGGGGCTAGAAAACTTATGCAGGTCAGTGGCCAGGCCAACGCGGCGGCGGCCAAGCAAGATTGGTCAGAAGCCGCCAAACTTTGGCAGACGCTCACGGATGAGTTCGGTGACAGAACGCCAATTGAAGCATGGACCGGGCTAAGTGCAGCGCTGCGCCGGTCTGGCCGCTACTCGCAAGCTGAGCATATTGTTAACCTAGGTCTAAAGATTTACAAAAATTATATTGGTCTTTTAATGGAATATGCCGAGGTTGCTAATGCTCGGCGTGACTGGCCAGAGGCTATCAAACGCTGGCGAAGTCTTATTGAGAAGATTGACGACAAGACCAGGCTGGTTGCCGCCTACAGCCGCCTGACTACTGCTTATGCGCAAAACAGCGATTATGGAGAAGCTACGGCCACTGCCACTGAGGGCTTAAAACATAACCCGAATTCGACAGCCATCAACAGTGTCCTTGCCGAGATTTATTCACTTAAAAATGATTGGCCAGAAGCCATCAAACGCTGGCAAGGCGTGATTGATAAACTGAGCGATAAGGCGCCGGCCGATGCATGGGTTGGCTTATGTAAAGCATTACGCAAGGGCAATCAACTGGACGAGGCAGAAAAATCTGCAAAAAATGGCCTATTAAAATTCCCTGTTAGCTTAGGCCTATTAATCGAAGACGCCGAAGTCGCCAATGCTCGGCGTGACTGGCCAGAGGCTATCAAACGCTGGCAAGCTGTCTTAGAATTTGCAGCTGGCCGCCCCGAGTTTGATATCTCAAAACGAATTTATACGCGCGCCAATCTTAGTTTTTTAAAGCGAATCGTTGGTATCGGAGAGTACAAAGCAGAAATAAGCAAGCACGCGAAAGACCACGTAAAACGAGACGTGGCCGTCTACACTTCTTTCACCAAAGGTTATGATTGGCTTAAACTGCCGGAAACTATCGATCCTAGGCTCGACTACATTGCCTTCGTAGATGGCGCGGTCAACAGTCATGGGATCTTCGATATCCGGCCGCTTAATCAACCGGATTTTGAGAACGATGGCGCCCGGGCAACTCGCTACCCCAAGACTCACCCGCATATTCTTTTGAAAGATTACAAGGTTGCTATTTGGATGGACACCAGCCTAATGCTAGTCGGCGATATTATGCCAATGATCGAAGATTTCCTGAAGTCGGACAAGCCGATTGGAAGCGCTACTCACCCCAGCCGACAATCCCTGACCGAGGAGTTCGAGGCCTGTATTGACCTAAAGAAAGACGACCCTGCCATACTTAAAAAACAGGCGGCGTTCTACAGAAGCGTTGGCTTTGAAACTAACGACTTATCAAACAACGGCCTGCTCTTTTTCAATTTAGAACATCCCGAACTACCCCAAGCGCTAGAAATCTGGTGGGACCAAATTTGCACCTTCAGCAAGCGAGACCAATTGAGTTTTAACTACTCGCTCTCGAAAGCTGGCGTCGAACGCTATCGCCTAACTAATTCACCCGCCGATATCCGAGACCACCCAAACTTTGTCTTTACTCCTCACCATACTGAAATAGGTGTAGCCAATGATCTAAGTAAACTGCTAGCAAAGGTCAGCTAAAAATGTCGGTAGAGCGTGATTTAACGATAGTTATCCGCGGAGTCGGCGAACGAACTGAGGCCGTCTGCAAAAAGTTGCTGACGGAAGAGCTCAGTGCTAATAATATCCACCTAATCCATGAAGCACCATTTAGCACCGCTCTTAAAAAATCGTACGAGATTGGTCTGAATGAGAGCCGAAAGTGGACGATGGTTATAGACGCAGATGTATTGATAAGGCCGGGTATAGTTACCGACCTCTACCATCGAGTAGAGTCTAGTCGTTCGTCGATTTTTGTAGTCCAAAGCGAGATGCTCGATAAGTTTTTTGCTGGGGTTAGAGTCGGTGGAATAAAAGTTTATCGCACCAAGCTTTTAAAGCGCGCTATTAAGTTAGTGGCGGACGAAGTTCGCCCGGAAGCTACAGTAATAAAAAACATGCATGCACGCGGCTTTTATGTTCATATATCGGATTTGGTCTGTGGGCTCCACGACTTCGAGCAGTACTACTCAGATATTTTCCGCAAGGGATTTACGCACGGAATCAAGCATGCCAAACTTATAGACATAATGATGCCCTACTGGCTAAGGGTCGCAAAAAAGGACAAGGACTTCGAGGTTCTCATAGCCGGCTACCAGCTAGGCAGCCAACACGCAGGCAAGCTAAAACTCGACAAAGACGAGACAGAGGATATGTTTAGAAGCTATATGCAAAAAACCAAACTGAAAGAAAAGCCCAAACTGGCTGCCAGCTCCTTTTCAACAGCAGAAGTGGGCAGTATGGTTGACAACTTTGCGCCTCCGCCAGAATACGCGAAAGTTAAAGCCGAAATTGATAGCTGGGGCAGGCCTTCAGTCCCGACCGGTCTGAACCTACGGCGAATTATTAGTCTACTTGGCCGTTAGGGTCGACTAGTTCTGGATATAAAGATTTTAGAATAAATTCTTGGGTTGAGACTTTGCCTCCCATTAACTCTGGCTGCCACCTGCCAGTTGGGATACTAAAACCTTTTTTATCCCGCTCAATGACTTCAATTGGTAGGTCTGATCGGTAGGCATATTTCATCAGTCCCTTGAGTTGACCGCCGTAATACTTGATGTCCTCGGGTAGCGAAAATAGGTATTCGATGAGCCGCGTCGACAGGAGCGGAACTCGACACTCTAACGCCACGGCCATACTGGCTCGATCTACCTTAGTTAGGATGTCATCTGGCAGGTATGTGTGGAAGTCCATGTACTGTAGACGGGTCATCAACGGCAATTCTTGCCAGTAATAGTTCCTAAAATACCAATAGTCGTCATAGTCAGCTGGAATATTAAATTTAGATCGATAGGTCTGCTTTTGTTGGCTAGTCAGGCCTCCCATGAGCTGACTGTAGAACTCTAGCTCAAGGTTAGCCCTGCCCTTCTTGCCGCCGAGCAGGCGCGAGCGGATACCAGATAACCTGCTTGAGTTTTGACGTACATAATCAGCTGCCTGGTCGCGGAATTTACCGTACCAATTGTAGCCGCCGAATACCTCGTCACCGCCGTCGCCCGTTAGCACCACGGTGGAGCTCGGCCTTGCCAGGGTTGAGATCAGATAGACTGGAAAAGCCGAGGTGTCTGCGAACGGCTCGTCGTACCACTTCTTAAGATTATTAAAGCTATTCTTAACTTCTTTCACAGACAGGTCGCGGGTCATGTGATTAGTTTTGAGAGCTTTGGCCACTAGCTCCGCAAAGTGTGTCTCGCTATGCTCTTTAACGTCAAAACCGATTGAGTAGGTGTTGAGTTTATTGTGTTTCTGTGCAGCCGCTGCGACTACCACACTAGAGTCCATGCCGCCACTCAAAAAGAAGCCAACTGGCACATCACTAATCAGTTGCTCTTCGACCGATTCAGCCACTAACTGCTTGACAGTCTTGGCGGCTTCTTCCACCGATGTGTCTATGGCACTGACACGCAGCTGCCAATACCGCTTCAAGCGAGATTGGTCGGTAGTTAGGTCTATCTCCAAATAGTGAGCCGGCTCGAGTTTTTGGACATTCTTGTATAGACTCTTCGGAGCGGGGATGTAGAGATATGTTAGATAGTCATACACAGCGGTATAGTCTACGCTCAACTCGTCTGAATGAAATACCTCCAGCGCTTTTAGTTCCGAAGCCCAGGCCACCTGCTTGCCTAGCATAGAGTAGTAGAGTGGCTTTATGCCCACCCTATCGCGTACCAAGTACAGTTTTTTAAGCTTCTGATCGTAAAGCGAGAAGGCATACATGCCTTCAATTCGCTCTAGCAGTCCATCAATACCCCATTCCATATAGCCATAAATCAGTACTTCTGAATCAGAGCCACTCTTGAACTTGTACTTCTTAGCTAACTCTTCTTTTATATCAAGGAAGTTATAGATCTCGCCGTTTGCTGAAATTACGACGTGGCCGCCGACCATCGGCTGTTTACCACGCACCGAGAGGTCGAGGATGCTTAAACGCCGATGGCCTAAATAAACTTTCTCGTCATACCACTCTCCCCATTGGTCCGGGCCACGATGCTTTAAGGTATTTAGGGCCGCGCGCGAACGCTCTATTGTGCCACCGGGTTTGGTGTGTCCGAATATTCCGCACATTATTTTGTCCTTAATAACGTCATGCCAGGATCGGTATAAATTTCAAAGTTGCTAATAAGATTATGTGCGGCTATTTCTTTCATCCGCACTGGGCTTATTGGTTTATCGTATTTTGGGCTAAGTGCATCAAAAGTATCATGGATACCATATTCAACGATAAAGCGATCTGATTTACTAGCGAATTTTTTGGCAGGTCGGTAATTTAAAAATGGTATAAATATGCGGTTGAGTCTTTGGCCAAACTTAAACTTATCCAATAAATTCGTTAGATAGAAAGCCGGCCACGCATATAGTTCAATGAGTCTATACAACCATTCAGGTGGCAGTTTGTTGGTTAGGGGAAGAAGCCAATATTTCCAGCGTCTAGTTTGGAACTTGCTATCAGAGTATGAGTGCACAAATACACCGCCGCCAGGCTTGACGAATTGAAGGATGTGATTGAGTACTTTTTCCGGATCGGGAGTGTGTTGTAAAACCCGGTGGCAAAAAACTATATCGAAGCTTTTTGGGCGCAAACGTAAATCGGCAATACTGTCTTGGACAAACTGCACATGGCTGGCACGTGGATTGCCAGACAGGTTGCGGCTGGCGATATCGACGCCAGCTATATCGACCGCCACTACATCGGCACCCAAATCAAGCAGTGTTTCTGTATCAGGCCCTGCCCCACAACCACACTCAAGAATCAGCTTGCCTTTAAAGCTCGAAGCTGGCCAGCCTGTACGGTTTAATATTGTGTCTCGCCGGTCTGAGGTGCCGTTGCTAGAATCAAGCTGCAGAGCCGCATGTTTTTCGCGTAGCTTGGAGAAGTTGCCGCTAGAATATGATCGGTCCGGCGTGAATCTCGGTATACCATCTCTTATTAAAACTTTCCTAAAGCTATCGGCCAGAATATCTTTCTTCCTGCCTAAATCTGTATTGAGCTGAAGATATTTAATAAAAAATGGCTGCAAGCGGTCCATCTTACACCTTCCTCATCCGACAAATAACCAGTTGGTTTACGTTATATGTCCCGCTGGTTTTTTTTGTTTTTCTCCTAAGCTTTCTTATTTCTCGACTAAATAGCGAGAACTTAGTGATTGGAATTAATTTTGACAAGACTACCTCGAACCCACGATTAGCCAGATACGCTTGGAGCTCTGGGTTATTCCATTCTCGGACATGTTCTTGTTTCGGGGATGATATGCAGTCTTCGCCGCGAAGTTTGTCCCGCTCGGGCGTTGATAACACCAAATAGCCACCCGGTGCCGCCAACCTCTTTATATAGCTAAGTAGCTTGTCTGGATTTTCCATATGTTCGATCACGTCGGCACAAATAATCACATCAAACTTACCAGGCGCTAGCTTTGGCTTTTCCAAATTATCCACCAGAAACCGGCCGTGACGGTAGTGGGACAGGCAGTACTCAATCGCTTCTTTTTGATCTATACCAGACACATCTTTACAGACTGGGTAGATAACGCTCATCAACTTACCGGCTACACCGCAACCCACGTCAACCACGCTCTTTAGGTTATGTTCTTTTATAAGAGACCGAGCAGTTGTGTATGTATCATACTGATAATAAAGATTCGAGCGTATTCTCTCCGCCGTCCAATAAACATCGCCCGGCTTAACCGACAGGGTACGGTTAGTTGGTCGATTTTGGTAGCCTTCCTTTATGAAATAGTTGTGTTTATCCATAAAAGGCCAGACTATCCCTGCCTAACCTCGCAGTGGGGGTGGATCAGGCTGTTTCCATACTTGCGTATCCCAAAGATGGTAAAAGAGGCAATGTTTCTTTGTTTGAACAACTGTCTGTCATCATCGTCTTCAGACAGATCTCCGGCGTTACCAACCGCGAGCGTCACGTAGTATACCCCGTTCGTAAAAACGTTGTCTGGCGAGACGACAATCTTGCGTTCCTTATTTTTTTCTAGCAACGTCTCGCCAATATAGTCGATTGTATCCAATGCCAGAACTATCTGTCCCTCGCTATTTCTGATACTCAAACCTGCATATGCCTCCGGGATGTCCTTTCGGCTCTTTATTTTTATTTCCACCTGGAAATCTTTGAGAGCTTTAACTGATTTTACCCGTTTGCCACCCTGGGTTATCCTAACTAGTGCATTTATATCCGATTTTTTAGCGGCCGACTCCTGACTTTGTGCCTTTATGGCTTTATTAGCTTTTTCGCCCTCCTCCTTTAAAATCATGTCTTCGTATAAGGACGCTATTTCAGCGCTACTGCCTACCCTAACCACTTGCCCGGCTTCAAGCAGTAAGGCCCTGTCACAGTATCTTTCTATGGCGGCCATGCTGTGCGAGACAAGTATAATGGTTTGTTTATCCCGTTTCAGATTGGCAAAATAATCGTTGCATTTTTGGCGGAACGCAGCATCGCCAACCGCTAGTACTTCGTCGAGCAATAGAATATCGCCTTGCGCGCGGATGGCTATTGAGAAGGCCAGGCGGACTAACATGCCGGATGAATAATTTTTAAGCTTCTGGTCCATAAACCGCTCCAGCTCCGCAAACTCAACAATATCTTGGTACATAGCCTGCATTTCTTTGCGATCAAATCCAAGCAGCGAACCGTTTAAAAAGATGTTTTCGCGACCGGTTAGTTCTTGGTTAAAACCTACCCCTAACTCTATGAATGGGGTCAAGCTACCATTTATTTGGACGTGCCCCTTTGTGGGAGTATAAATGCCGGCCAGTAGTTTAAGTAATGTGCTTTTGCCACTGCCGTTGCGACCTACAACTCCAAAAAACTCGCCCTTTTTTACCTCAAACGAAACATCATTGAGTGCTTGCTGGAGTTCGTAGCCACGCTTGCGAAAGTTAATAACTTTTGACTTTATTGAACCGCTCTTTTCATGGGGCAACTTAAACAGCTTACTAACACCCTCAACGCGTATTGCGGTTTGTCCGGTGTCTTTTGTTGGGGTGTCTGTAGAATCCCGGCTGGCCATTTTTTATAGGTCCTCTGCAAAGGTTTTAGATTGCTTGCGAAAATAACTAAGCCCGGCTGCAAAAACCACCACTACCACCCCGAACGGTATAAACTTGTATGGGCCGCCGGCAAAAGTATCAGAGGTTGTCTGAGTCCCCCGCCATACGACTGCGTACCTGGCGTCTTGAATCGATTGAGATATCGGGTTTAGCATAATAAATTTTTGTAGAGTTAGGTTAGTAATCTTAGACAGCGGGTAAATTATGGGTGTCAAATAAAAACCGCCCTGGATTATAACGTCCCAAATATAACTAACGTCGCGGTACTTAACAAAAGCAGCCGATAGGTATAGCGCGATTCCCAGCGAAAAGATGTAAACTTCCAAAATGATTAAGAAAAACCATAGATCGTTTATGGACAGTCCAACATGGTTGGCAGCCAAAAATATCAAAATTATTACTAAGTTAAATACTAGGCTGATAGCCGCCGAAAAACTGCTAGACAGTATTATTATCCAGCGCGGGATACGGATTTTACGAATTAGATCACCGCGCCCAACAATCGATGTAATACTACCAGACGTCATTTCTCTAAAAAAGCTCCATAACACCATACCCACCAGAAGGTAGACAGAATAGTGCGGAATCCCTTTATTAACCTTCAGTAGGGTGAAAACTACATATAAAATCAGAAAGAAAAAGAGTGGTTGTAGTAGCGACCACGCATAGCCCAGCACCGAGCCCTGATAACGCAGTTTAAAATCTGTGCGCACCAGCTCCGAAAGCAGAACCCGATTCTTCTTAGAAAAAATTCGTCTAAACATCAGTAACTGTTACCATATTATAGAGGAAAACAGTGAACAAAGTTAGTGTTGTCGTCCCAAATTTGAACGGTGCGGACCACCTGCTCGCCTGCTTGGATTCGCTCACTCACCAAAGCCTAAAACCACATATTGTCGTAGTGGACAATGGCAGTAGCGATGATTCAATAGAGCTGTTGGTAAAAAAATACCCGAGTGTGGAGGTAATCGCCCGTGATAAAAATTACGGATTCACCGGCGGTGTTAACCCTGGGCTACAGGTGGCTATAAAACGGGACGATGAGTTCGTGGCGCTACTTAATAACGACGCCGTGGCCCACAAGAACTGGCTGGAAGCTTTAGTTAAAAGTTTTTCCAATAAGCCGCAGCTTGGCATCGTAACCAGCAAGATAATCAACGACAGCGGCGAGTATCTAGATAGCACCGGCGAATATTACACAACTTGGGGGTTATCCTACCCGCGCGGTCGCCGCGAAGCAGACCTAGACAAATACGACGGCAACACCGATATTTTTGGCGCGTCGGGCGGCGCCAGTCTTTACCGGGTAGCGATGCTAAAGGAAGTCGGTTTATTTGACGATGATTTTTTTGCTTATTACGAGGACGTTGATTTAAGTTTCCGGGCAAGGCTGGCTGGCTGGGAAGTTGCGTTTGCACCAGAGGCAATCGTCCACCACCACATCGGTTCTACCAGTGCCCGTATCCCTGGCTTTGCCACTTACCAAACGATGAAAAATTTGCCATTGCTATTTTATAAGAATGTGCCGCTAAAATTGATGCCGATAATGCTACCCCGATTTAAGTTAGTTTACATTGGGCTGCTGGTCAGTGCCGTTGGACACGGCGAGGGCTGGCTGGCTCTCAAAGGCGTTGGCCGGGCCATCCTGCTCTTGCCAAAAAAATTAGTCCAGCGTCATAAAATCCAAGCCAAGCGCAAGTTAACCCCAGACCAGGTATCAGCCCTACTAGTTCATGACCTGCCGCCAAATGCCCGCAAAATCCGGGCGCTGCGCGGCTGGTGGTGGAAAATCACTAAGAGACAAAATGGCTAGGATCGTTATTGACGCCCGTGAATCCGGCACTACCACCGGCCGCTACATCGACAAATTGACTGAATATTTGCACCGGCTGCAGCCAAAACACGAAATTATTATTATCACCAAGCACCCACGGCTCGATTTTTTTAACAAGACCGCTCCTGATTTTCAAACTGTAGAGTCTAACTACAAAGAATTTTCTTTTGCCGAACAGCTTGGTCTACTTCGGCAATTGCGCAGGCTCAAGGCCGACCTAGTTCATTTTAATGCCCCCCAGCAGCCAGTTCTCTACCGCGGGAAAACGGTTACCACCATTCACGATCTCACCACCACCCGCTTTAATAATCCGTCCAAGAACTGGCTCGTTTTTAAGTTCAGGCAGTTGGTCTATCGCCGAGTAGTCAAAACCGTGGCCAAAAAATCTAAACTGGTTATCGCCCCTTCCAAATTCGTCAAAAATGATCTGGAGCAATTCGCACACATTCCAGGTCCTAAAATAGTCGTCACCTATGAGGCGGCTGACGTGATTAAGAATAAGCCCGAGCCAACGCCAAGCCTAGATGGCAAAAACTTTATTATGTACACCGGCCGGCCCTTGCCGCATAAAAATTTGCGTCGGTTAATCGACGCGTTTGCTATTTTACAAACCGAACGACCGGAATTACGACTGGTACTGGTTGGAAAAACCGATAGGCTCTACGAAGCTCATCAAAAATATGTGAATAAGCGGGGAATTAAAAATGTGTTGTTTAGCGGCTTTGTCAGCGAAGGTCGGCTGCGCTGGTTGTACGAGAACACATCGGCCTACGTCTTTCCATCGCTAAGCGAAGGCTTTGGTTTGCCGGGTCTGGAAGCGATGGCTCACGGCGCACCGGTGGTAAGCAGCAACGCCACTTGCCTGCCCGAGATTTATGGCGATGCAGCCGCATATTTTGACCCACTGGTGATAGCTGATATGGCGACTCGGATTAAGCAGGTTTTAGATGACGAAAATCTGCGCAAAGCTTTGGTTCAAAAAGGTTTCGTAAGAGTTAAAAAATACTCGTGGGCCAAAATGGCCGAACAAACTCTGGGTGTTTATAACCAGGCGCTGAAGAGCTAATCTTCTGCTGATTTATCGCTAGGTCTTAGAACAATATGGCGGTCGCGGCCTTCGCCTTCGCTCTCGCTGTTTAGACCAAATTCAACCGCGGCTTGGTGGATAATTCGGCGGTCGGCGGCGTTCATTGGCTCTAAGTGTTTTGGTTCGCCGCTATCTTTAACTTGCTTGAACCACGGCTCGGCCTGAGCGGCCAACCGCTCGGCTCGGTGTTTTTTATAGTCGGCCACATCAACATTAACCCGGGTGTATTTAAAATTCTGGCTCCGCAGTGCCGAGCCGATGATGAACTGCAGCGCCCGAACAGTGTCGCCGTGAATACCAATCAAGAAACCATTGAGGTGGGTTGATGGTATGTCCAGCTCAATAACCTCTTCGTCTTCACTGGTAGCATATACATCGGTGTTAAGGCCAAAGAAACTAAGTAGGTCTTCTAGATACTTTTTGGCGTAAACAATTGCTTCTTCGAGTGACTCATTCATTACCGCTTCTTTCGCTTATGTTTGCTAGTGTGGCGGTGTTTGTTTTTGGCTGATTTTTTGATTTTTGTTGGGCTCGCTGGCTCGACAATTACTTTATCCGGAGTTGTTTGAGTTTCTAGCTCTTGTTCGTCTTGATTGAGCACCCGGGTTTGTTGGAGGTAAGCCACACTACTGTTTACGAGCCAATAAAGCGGCAGAGCGGCCGGGAAGCTAAGACCAAATATAAATACCATCAATGGTATTAGGACGATGGTACTACGACCAACGGCGGCATTCACTTCCTGTGGGTCGGCTTGTTTACCTTGGCTGGCGCTACCCAAAATACTACGCAAACTGCGTGAATCTTTGCTTTTAGGCATTAATTGCTTGCTCTGAAAATATTGAGCCGCCGCCGCCAATGCAGCAATAATAAGTGCCGGTGAATACAAGCCGCCAGCTTCTAACGGCTTGCGGCTCAAGTCTATCCCCAGGAATGAGAAATCAAGCTGGTGGATATTTTGGGCTAGTGTTTTTAGCCAGCTAAGGTGATGTAGGACTGGGTAAGAGAAGTTAATAACTTGCTGCGGGTCAAAGACGATTTTACGAATCCCAAGATATAGAGCAATAAAAACTGGTAGCTGCAAAAGTGTAACACCCAGGGTGGCCAGTGGATTGACGCCTTTTTCTTTATATAGCTCCATCGTTAGGCGCGACTCTTTTTGGCGATCACCCTTAGCGGCAACTTTGATTTTTTTAATTTCGGGGGCAAGCTCGCGCATCGCTCTGGCGCTATGCAGTTGTTTTTTAACCAGTGGCCAAAGAAGTAACCGGACAATGATTGTAAATAAGATGACTGCCAGGCCAAAGCTGTGACCAGGCAATAGCGCATAAATCAAAACCAATAGGTTAAATATTGGTTGGATAATTAAAACTGTAAAAAGATGGCCAATCGCGTGCATGGTTTAACTCTTAATCTTCGGTCTTTACTATAGCACGCCGCTCAGGTGGAGTGGACTCCAAGTACGTTAGCGGTCTTTAGTTGTTTTTTGACCTGCTCACTTAATTGTTTGGATGGTAGATCAATCACCGTTTCGTGAAACACGGTGATGATAATGTCTTGTGGTAATAGCTGAGCCTCAAACTGGCGGACAGCCTCAAACAGTCGGCGTCGT
>CAYTYX010000001.1:0-23170 GCA_964442325.1 uncultured Candidatus Saccharibacteria bacterium | reverse complement strand
TACGATTGCGTTTAACAGCCGACTTGGCAACCTTGCGGCTGACTACTACAGCCAGGCGATAACTGCTGCGCTTGGGGTTGGCAACTGTTTTTATAGAAAAAAGTGGCCCGCGGACAGTCTGGCCGTGGCTATAAACATATTTAAGGCTGCCATAGCCATGGAAACGGTGTTTCTTGCCAATCATAGCTATCAGTATAGCCCAGAGTGAGCTACTATCACCGACTTGCACAATCTCTAACTATTGAGAGAGTTTTTGGCGACCCTTGAAGCTACGACGTTTTAACACCCGTTTGCCGGCACTGTTGGCCATTCGGTGTAAGAAGCCGTGTTTCTTGCTTCGGCGGCGTTTGTTTGGTTGATAAGTTTGTTTGGGCATTGGTTTGTCTTTAAGTGAAATCTACAATGTTAACCCACAAATACTACTAGGCTTATCCACCTTAAGTCAACTTTTTTCCACAATATAACAGATGTGAGTGGTGGGTGTGTATAAGTTTCTACCGTACGGGTACTAAAACGTTATAAATCTGTTGTATATTTCAAACCTGTGGAAAAACCCCAGGTCAGTGGTTTATAGTTAGGAGTAATAGTTTTAAAGAAAGAGGCGGTGAGCTAGGTGCAACAAGGGAGTAATCTCTGGCAGACAGTTTTGGGCGAGATCGAATTGACTATTTCAAGGGGTAATTTCTTGACTTGGTTTAAAAATACCCGCTTAATCCGCAATAAAGATGGTGTTGCGACAGTCGGCGTACCTAATATTTTTGTTAAAAATCAGCTGGAGCGGAAGTTTAACGACCTGATTATGGAAGTTTTGGCCAAAAACGGCGAACACCCCACTCTTATTGAATATAAAATCCATACCGGTATCGCTCCCCAGCCCCGCTCAGATACTTCTGAGTCTAGCCAGCCGCGGATGGTTGAGGATGTAAAGATAGTCCGCGATAACCCAATCGCCCAAGTTACCCACGCCTACCGTCAGGGTTTAAACGAGCGCTACACCTTCGAAACCTTTGTGGTTGGCGCCGGTAATGAGTTAGCCTATGCCGCCTGCCAGACGATTGTGGCCAATCCGGGCAGTAAATATAATCCGCTGTTTGTTTATGGCGGCGTTGGAATTGGCAAAACCCACCTGATTCAAGCCGTCGGTAACGCCATCTTGGCTGGACGCCCCACAGCCCGGGTAGTTTATGTCTCGACCGAGCAATTTGTCCAGGAATTCGTTGATTCATTGCGCCACAAGCGCAATACCGATTTTGCCGGCCACTACCGCAGTGCCGATGTATTAATTGTGGACGATGTCCAGTTTCTAGCAAATAAAGAAAAGATTCAAGAAGAGTTTTTTCACACCTTTAATGCCCTTCACCAAGCCAATCGCCAAATTATTATGAGTAGCGATAAACCACCGCGCGAAATCCCAACCCTAGAAGAACGCCTACGCAGCCGTTTTGCCTGGGGAATGACAATTGATATGCAAAACCCAGACTTCGAGACCCGCTGCGCGATTATTCAAAATAAAGCCAGCGGCCAAAACGTTAACCTATCATCGGCAGTGGCAGAACTACTAGCTACCCGGGTCCAAAGTAACATCCGCGAACTCGAAGGCACCCTAAACCAGGTACTAGCTTTTTGCGAGATGCGCAAGCTCGAGCCAAACCTGCAAAACGTTACGGCGATGTTTGATGCCAACCAGCCTAAGCCTAAGCATCTATCGACTCGTCAGATTATTGAGCGGACTGCCAGGCACTTTCAGATATCGGTCGATGATATTCTGGGTCCTAAGCGTGATAAAGACATTGTGGTGCCACGTCAAATTGCTATGTATATGCTGCGCTCCGAGCTTCATTTGAGTTTTCCGCGGATTGCCCACGAACTGGGCCGTAAAGACCACACCACTGCCATCCATTCAGTCGACAAAATCGAAAAAGAAATTGTCTACGGCGGCACTATCAAACAATATGTCGACGAGGTTAAGGAGCGAATCTATGCCTAAGGGTAGTGCAAAACCAGTTAACAACCCTGGAGTTAGGGGTGCACAAACTATGCAGATATACACAATCTTCACAGTTGTTAATTCCACGGCGGCCAATCGGCAATTTTTATCCCAGGTTGTGCGCCTGGTTTACGACCAATTTACACAAGTTGTTCCACAATTATTAGAGGGTAATTTTATGGGGTGGGGTGGACGGTTAAACACATCTTCCACAGGCACTATAACTAAGATAACTAATATATAAAGGAATTATTATCGCTATGAAGCTTCAAGTCACCCAAGCCAACCTAAGCCGCGCCCTTAACACCGTCGCCCGAATTGCCAACACCCGTAATACCCTGCCGATTTTAGCCAATGTCCTAATTAAAACAGTCGATAACCGTTTGAGTGTATCGGCTACTAATCTAGACATCGGTATAACCCACTACGTTGGTAGTAAAATCGAAAAAACTGGCGCCATAACCGTACCGGCCCGCTTAACCCAAGATTTTGTGGCCAGCCTACCCGAATCAGTTATTAACCTTGAATTAATTGATAATAAACTCCACATCACCACCGATAAATATAACTCCACCATCAATGGTATTGCCGCCGAAGACTTCCCAGTTATGCCCGAAATTACCGCTGGCACCAGTTGGAGTTTGCCATCTGGCGAACTCAAAAAGGCCCTAACCCAAACCGCTTTTGCTGCCAGCAGCGACGATTCCCGCCCGGTTCTTACCGGTGTTTATTTTCATACCGACCAAAAAGAACTTAGCATCGCTGCCACCGACAGCTACCGGCTAGCCGAAAAAACGCTCAGTAAGATCAAACAAGACACCGCCTTAGTGGTGCCTGGTAGCGCCACTCAAGATTTACTGCGAGTGTTAGGCGATGGAGATGAAGAGGTCCAAATAACCCACGACGACCAACAAATCTTGTTCAAAACCACCGATGTTAATCTGGTTGCCCGGCTGATTGACGGCGCCTACCCCGACTATCGCAAACTCATTCCATCTAAGTTTGAGACAATCGCGACGCTTAAAAAAGAAGACTTAGTTGGTATAGCCAAAGTCTCTAGCCTGTTTGCCCGCGAAAGCGCCGGCAGTATTACCATCAAGGCCGAGGCCGGCAGTGTAAGTATCAAATCAATTGCCTCCCAGCTTGGCGAAAACACGGCTACAGCCGACGCCGACGTCAAGGGCGGTGGCGAGATAACCCTAAACTCACGTTACTTACTAGAAGGCTTAGCCGCGTTCGACGGCGAAACCATTGAATTTTGCTTTAACGGCAAGCTAGAACCCAGCGTGCTGCGTAGCCCCGAGTCCAAAAACTACGTCCATTTGGTGATGCCGTTAAGAAGCTAGATAAGAAACCCTTTCGCGGTTTCTTATCGCGCCGGGCACGAAATAAATTCGATGCTCGGGCTATTTTCCGGATGAAAATAAGACATAATAGTCACAGATGATTAACAGCCTGCGGTTGCAAAACTTCCGCTCATACAAGGACAGCCCTTTTGAGTTTAGTGACGAGGTAAATATTGTAGTTGGACTCAATGCCAGCGGCAAAACCAATCTACTAGAAGCCATTTTGGTCTTGGCTACCGGCCGGTCTTACCGCGCTCGGATGCCTCAGTTAGTGCGCCTGGGCAAAAACTGGGCCCGCCTAGACGCTACCACCAAAACTTCACCCCGAACACTTAAAATTACCGAAGCTCAGCCAGAGTTCACAATCGGCGGCAAAATTTATAAGCGCTTACCTGCCACCCAAAACCTGCCGGTTATTTTGTTCGAGCCAGGGCATTTGCAACTGGCCAGCGGTGAGCCGGCGCGGCGGCGCGATTGGCTAGATGAACTGATTGCCGCCATCGACCCTAGCTTCAAAAAAAGCTTAGCGGCCTACCACCGCAGCTTGTCTCAGCGCAACGCGCTACTAAAGCGAACCAGAGGCGAGATTGGCCGCCAGATGTTTGCCTGGGATGTACGCTTAAGCGAACTGGCTGGAACAATTGCCTTAGCCCGTGCTCAGATTATTGAAAGCTTAAATAAAAATATCACTAAACCCTACAGCCATATTGCCGGCCACCGGCAATTAGTAGCTGCCAGCTACCAAAGCCAGTTTAACCCCAGCGTTTATTCGTCTAAGATGCTGGCCAAACTCGGTGCCAGCCTAGAAATGGATATCGCCCGCGGTTTTACATCAACCGGCCCACACCGCGAAGATATTATTTTTTACTTAAACGGCCAACCAATTGTCACATCCGGTTCTCGCGGCGAAACCCGCAGCCTAATAATCGCGCTAAAAATTTTAGAGCGTCAATTTATTGAGCAAGCCAGCCAAACCAAACCAATCTTACTGCTAGACGACGTCTTTTCAGAGCTAGATGGCAAACGCCGCCACGCTCTGGTGGATTATCTAGCCGGTTACCAAACTATCATAACTACCACCGACGCAGACTCGATAAACCAATTCTTCACCAAAAAACATAATTTAATAACACTAACCTAGTTTAAAGCGGTTTTTTCTGAAGAGCTATGTCTTTTATCATTTCTTGCCGGACTTTATTAATGTCATAACTCAAGACGTACGGCTTAGTAGACTCCATCCTAACCAATCCTTGTGCCCAGGCCTTAGTGCCGTATTGACCGCCATCGGTTGTCATCTCTCCGTTCCAGTTGTATGGATGGTAGCTAAGATAGCCGGCTATAGCTTGTGGGCGGATAGTCCACGGATATAGCGGTGTAAGTGGACCGCCGTTATCGCTAACAAAGTCGTGATAAATGCCGTAGTCATAAAGACTCTGCGGCTCGTATTTGTTGGGTCCAGCCGTACCCACCCTTAGGCCTACAAAAGCCTGTGGCCCGTGCCAGTTGCCCTGATTTTGATATTGGTAAAGTTTGATGTGGTCTGGGTCGTAGAGATACCACTTGAATTGGTCCTGAAGTGTAGCTTGGCCTACGGGAGCAGGATGTCCATAACCATCATTCGATCGATAGCCACCCCCACCCTGATCGCCGGAGCTAACTGTTGTGGCGCCTAGCCACCAGTGCTTACCATCATATTTCAGTAGCGGCCGATTTAGTGGCAGCACTTTATCTTCGCTGTAACCGTAAATGCCGGCATTCGCCAAGGCCTCTGCATAGTTTCCCCCCGTAAACCAGCTGACTTTGCTGTACTTATTTAAGGTAGGGTCTGCGTACCTGTAAATCTGGGCTCCTGAATCCACTATGGCTATGCAGTTGCAGGCCACTAATTGAGGGTTTGTTTTACTCTTCTTGCCTTCTAGAGAAGAAGCGGCATTAGCGCTAATTTCTTTAAAGAAATTAGCAGTGAATGCCTGGCCCTCACCCGGATTCTTATTGGATTCATTGCTGGACGAAGTCAAAATTCGCCTGGCCGCCTCGGCGCTCTCATCGCCTTTATTCATACGGACAAACTGCTCAAAGCTAACCTTGGAGCTGTCTTGACTGGTCGGCTGGACCACCGCTGATCTATTGGTTGGCGCATTTGGAGTTACGGCCCTCGCTTCTGATGCCCCAAAAGTGGCTGCCCCAGCCGCCGCGGCACCAGCACCAAGTAACACTTTGGCGGGCCTTCCCTCTGCTAGGCGGGACATGAAACCAGTCTGCGTCGGTGGTACCATGTCAACCACTTCGGGTATTTGAAAAGCAACGTCTGCTATCTCGCCAGCGTCTGGAATTTCGTGGTCGGACGGTGTTTTTGCTGATTCTGCCATATGTCTTTAAGCTACCATAAGCGTCGAAGTTGTCAACAAGACACCTAACCTTCTAGCTAGTAGACCACCACGGTATTTTTATAGCTATAAGCTGGGATTGATACAGTCAGTTTGTTATAGACACTTATACGGTCGATAGTTAGATTAAATTGTTTTTGGGATGGTTCAACCTCTAGCCTTAGGGTGATTATGCCATTAGGCCCAACCGAGGCATCGCCAATTAGTTTAATTTGAGTAACGCTCTGGCCAAATTGGTTTTGGATAAAACTCGAGATAACCTGATAAAAACTAGTGAATTGTTGAGTCAACAAAATATCCGACAAGTTACCCGTATTTGAAAAAACCAGTGGCCCGTTGGCTTCATTTAAATTTGAAGATGGGTTGATGGTAGACGGCTTATAATGGTTCCCAATTAAACTAGCTATACCTACCACCAGCAAGAGACTGCCCATTAAAACTAAGACCAATTTAATCTTTACGCGTCTATCCACTTTTATATCCTACGTGAATATGGTTTTCGTGTTGTTTTTCCGTATCCGTCGTATAGTATGTTTCACAGTTAGGGATTGCATTGACACACAGTTTACCATCGTACATCTGTAGAGCCGCCATGCTCGCATCATAGTGACCACCGTATCCATAAGAAATCTGCTGGTTGGGCAAAATTTGAGCCGGTATATTATTTAAGAACTGGTCCAGTTTGAGGCCAGCTGCCCCAGCCGCGGGGATGTTGGCGGCAATCGCGGCACCGTTGACGGTAGATATATCGACCGCATTACCACCAACGTGACCATTTATCCCATCGTCGCTGTGGTCGCTACAAAGTGCAAAAGTGCCAATCTGGAAGTTGTTGTCCAGAAGATAGGCCAGGAGCTGAAGAACTTCTATATTCAACTTATCAACCTGGCAATCACCAACCCCTTTCAAGCTCTGACCGCTGGCCATAGCTTGCAAGTCGGCGCAGTCACCAGGGTTATCGCAGTGGTACTGACTGGAAGCCAATATCTTTTTAGCCAGAGTCGCCTCATCGCTATTATCAACTTGGCCATTGCCACCCGTACCCGACGTACAGATGTCTGTGCCGTCCGAAGTTGGATTTCCGCCGAGCATAAAGCCCATAGCCCCGCCCACAAACCCAATATAACCATTTGTATCGTTTTCGGTCGGTGGAGCCCACGTGTTAATAACCTCGGCAACAGTTGTATCACTGGCTGGAGGTAGTAAATAAAGACTCGTATTTAAGTTGTCATAGGTTGCCGCTATACCCTCTTGGTAGCTTCCATACTTTGCAAATGAGCTGCCGCCACGGATGTTGGTTATATTATAGCCACCACCGGCAGTACCGTTGCCAACAGTACCTAGTTGGGTCTCTTTTTGAGCCATTGCCACAACCATTGCCGGATTGGCATTAGTCTGCTGCCCAACATTTATAATCGTGTCGACTAGCGGCAAAAGCGGTGAGTCTGGATGATTTGATTTAATAAAGTTGGTTATCCCATTTTTTAATGCTGCCGAATCTATTGCCGTCGGGAAGTTTGGCCCAAAAAGCGGGCCGGTGCCAAGAAAGCCATTGCCACAATTTGTGGCGTTTGGGTTATAAAACGGGGTTTGGAGCTGGTTATATCGGGTTGCGTCTATGGCAGAAGCGGCGCTTGGTAGGGTGACTAGTGTTACACCTAAGAGGGCTGAAACTAGTCTTATCGAGTTAAATAACCTGGTTAGTCTCATTGGGTATACCCATTATCGGCGGTGTAGCCGTATAAAAAGCCAAGGCCGCCCCTGACCGAATTATCCAGCAGGTTACAGTTAAAGATTTGCTGAGCGTAGGTTGGGCTGGTTAGGTCTTTAGGATTAATATGGTCATTGGACTTAGAAAAGCTGTAAATAAAGGCGTACCATTTTTGACTGTTAGTCACCGTGTCCCAGCTGAGATTGGCCATAGCGTCATCACTAACCACATCTTTACCCAGGACTGATTGTATGTTGGTGCCGTTTTGTGGGGTCATATCCAGTGGATCGGTGTTGTAGCACTGGCTGGGGAAGTCGTAGGTTTGGATTTGGGCAACTTCGGCCGCTACGTAGCCGTCGTCGGCGCTGGCGGCGGAGGCGTGGTTGGTGAACGGCCAACTCAAAATTGAACCCAGTAGTTTATAGTTGCTAATCGGATTAAATAATGAGGCTACAGAGCTTAACTTAAGTTGGCTGATAGCAAACAGGCTGTTGGCAACTGGCGAGGTAGGGTTGCTGGGTAATAAATAACGCGTCGCCAGCGATTGCTGCGACGTCTGAGCTTGTTCATACCCAAGAAGGTTCTTTTGGGCAACCGATTTACTGGCTGTAGTTGTAAAAGCCGCACCGGTGTTGCGGTTAGCACTTTCACCACTGAAGGCGCCGCCCTGCACCAGCATATTGCCAATCTGACCCGATGTAGTTTGTTGATTCATCTGCAGCACAGAACCGAGCTTATTGGCCAGCTGGCTACCGGCATAGGCCACACCTTTTTTAAGGTCGTTCCCGAGACTGGGCACCAGATCATGCATAGCTTTTAAGGATAGATCTATGATCGGGCCGGCAATCTTTTGGAAAACCCAATTGAAAGCATCGCCAAACCAACCAAATGTTCCATCCCAGGTTTTAAGGATTGGGTGCAATATCCGCCCTACCCCATTGCTGTACCAGTTCTGTAAACTGGCAGCGCCGGTGGCAGAGCTGCCAACAACCGTGCTATCGCAAAGGTAGGCATAATCTTTTTCGGTGGGTGTATTGTTATCGGCACAGTATTTCTGGCTGGCTGCGGTATCAGTCAGTTTAGTAGGATCGCCTTTACCGTCCACCGTTTTTACCCAAGCTTCACTAGATGTAATATTACGAGTGCCTTCCATAAACTGATTGACTTCAGTCGGGTTGGCCTGCCCGGTTTTCATTTGGTCTCGAACCGTTTCAAAGGTCTGATATACGGCCATCGCCTGTGTGCCGCGCGCAATCGCGACCTGAGCTGCTAGCGAGCCGTCGGTTATATTCTTATCGACTGTAGCAAAGCTATTAAGAATTGAGGCCCAGTTGCCGGCGTCGATAGCGCTCAAAATTCCAGAGAAACCAGCCTTAATAGCATCGGCGGCCGCACCATAGTCAACATCTACCACATCATTTGGAATCGTACACTTAGCTATATCCTTCTGGCAGTCTTCGGTGGGGGCTGGGTCGCTGAGCTCCTGTTTTGTATTTTCCGGCGGGGATGCGCTAGTGTTATTAACTGGAGCGCTGGTGTCAGAGCTGAAGCTACAGCTCGAGATGCCGAACAAACAGTTAAGGAACTTGCCAGTTTTTGTGCTGTCAGGCGTGACGGCGTCGATAAGAGTGTTGCGGATCTTAAGTTTTTTGGCATCAATTTTAGCGCGCGTATCGTCGAAAAAGCGCCATGACTGCACGCCGGTTTTATTGGAAATATCTTTACGCAACTGCCGGCGCTCAAATACATTAAAGAAGGATGTATTATCGTTGACGTATTTTTTGATGGCCGTACGCCTGTCGGAATTACTAGTAAAAAACTCCACGTTATTATATTTATCTAGATCGCTCACAAAATTGCCAAACTCATCAGCAAACTGGCTATTGATTTCTTTCCAGTTGCCAGATGTGTAAGCGTCTTTTAAAGCCTGCTGTAGATCACCTGGCATAGCTATGCCAGTACCAACCACATCTTGACCGCCAATAGTAACCTTAACAGTCCTAAATTTGATTGTATTGCCGTCGCGGTATGAGGCGCTGGTAAAGAAGACGCCGTTTTTATTAAACACGTCTTTTTCGAAGCTGGAGCTACGCAGTGTCCGGTACCAATTAAAAATCGGATTGCCGCGCTTAACTTTATCGGTCCTAAACAATAAATTATCGGTATCTTTAACACTAACGCAGCTTGCATCGGATGCTCCCGGGCAAATGTCGGCTAGGCGCAATTCCATATAAGTGCGGATATAGCTAGTGTTGCGCGCATCGAGCGAACCGTTCATGCGGGCAAAGGCTTTCGCGTCGATGTTACTCATAACGTGGTCCATTTTGAAAACACCCAAAAAGCCAGACAGGCCAAAAATTATAGCAAACAACGTGCCACCAATGCCCAGACCGATAGCCCGGCGGCGGGTGACTAAACCGCGGATACCGGTTTGCTTGCCTTCGTAATTCTTGTAAAAATTCTGGCCGGCTTCGTCGTCCTCGCCCTTTGCACTATTCCAATAGTCATTGAGAGCCTGGTTGCGGGCGTCGGCGTCAGCATCCTCGGTGTCGTTGGCCTCGCCGTGTTGGCGCAGTTTGCGGCCCATACCGCCGCGCGGTTGGTCGGCCGGGTCGGCTCCCTTCTCGATATCGCGGTCTTCTTTTTCGTCACCCTTTGTACTATATTTTTGGCGCAGATCGCCAAGTTCGTCGGGCGACAGCGAATCCAAGTCTTTGTCTTGGTCTTCGGGGTCGTAGACTTGGGTTGGGTTAGCCACAGCAGGACATGAGCCGCTTTAAGCAGCAGCCTCCCGAGCTGGTCCAGCGGGCGCGGCGGTATTGGTGTGGCTAATAACCAGCTCGTCCGGGTTAGTTGGGGGTAGTGGAGCTTGCGTCACAACAGTTGGGGTGGGGTTAACTATCGGTGGCGGTGGTGAGAGAGGTTTGGCTGGCAAGGCTGGTTTGGTTGCTGGCGTGGTTGGCGGTAGGCTGGCGCCCAAGTCCGCCATACCCAAACCGCTGGTGGTGGCCAACTGCGGGCTTTCAACCGTCTGGCCAACCGGCGCTGGGTTAGACGCGATTAGATCGTATTCGGTTGGGCTGGCCACAACTTGTAAGTGCACGTGGTTTTGGCCGGCAAAGAACAGGCCTTGGCCAATCGGAAACTGACTAAGACGCTTTTTCTCCTCGCTAGTGAGCTTGAACACATCAGCCAGCACATCCACGGCCGTTGGTGATTGTTTGAGCAAAAACTGCATCGAAGCATTGGCCACAATTGCCCGACCCATCCGGCTGGCCATAAAGTCCTCGACATCTTGGCTAATAGTGGTGATGCCAAGATTATATTTACGAGCCCGCTTAGCCAAGGAGAATAAGAAACTGGCGCTATCTTCATAGCGCATCAACTGCCAGGCCTCATCAACTATCAAGATGCGGCGTTTGCGGTCGGCCTTGGTGCGGTTCCAGATGTAATTTAAGACAATATACATCGCTACCGGACGTAGCTCGTCTTCCAAATCACGGATGTTAAATACCACCATCGCGTTATTAACGTTGACGTTACTTTGTTGGCTGAAGATGCCAGCAAAGGTGCCAGATGTATATTTACGCAGCCGCTGGGCTAGACCCGGACCAGTGCCGCCCATATGCAGTAATGTGTCATAAAGGTCATTGATGGTCGGCGGCGTGGAACGGTGGGTCATTGGATCGTTGGTGATGCCGACTTTGGCATAGGTCTGGATAAGCGCCGCATCTAAATCGGCTTCTTCTACCGGCGACAATGCCGGTGCCACCGCTCCACCGGCCGCAGCCAGTTCGGCTTGGGCGCCGCCCATCATCAAACGTAGCAAACCATGCAAAGTTATCAGGTTAGAGCGCAGGGCATTATCGGCTTCTTCACTATCAACCACTTGGGGTAAATCAAACGGGTTGATACGGGTTGTACTGGACAGGCTTAAGCGTACGTAAGCACCGCCGACGGCATCGCACATTTTTTGGTATTCGTTTTCCGGGTCGACAATAAATATTTCGGTACCTAGCATCATTGTGCGCAGCGCCTCGAGTTTGACGGCAAAACTTTTGCCGGCGCCGGATTTGGCAAATACCACGCTGTTGCTGTTCTCTAGGCTAAAACGGTCAAAAATCACTAGGCCGGAATTGTGCATATTGATGCCGTACAAAATGCCGTGGTCATCGGACAAATCAGCACTGGTAAACGGGAAGCTGGTAGAAATAGCACCGGTATTCATATTGCGATAGATTTGCAATTGGTCAGAAAACTGCGGCATGGTGCTAGCCAGACCCTGTTCTTGGCGCGAGGTGGCGGCCTTTGAGTAGATTAGTTGTTGCCCCAGCAAGCTCTCGACCTTATGGCTGACAAACTCTAACTCTTCCATACTGTTAGCATAGATGGTGAAGTAAAGGCCAAAGCGGAAAAAACGCTCCTCGCCAACCTGGAGCTTATCACGCATCTCTTCGGCGTCCCCTACGGCGGCTTGTTTAGCCGGATCGCGTACCATATGGTGCTCGCTATCGATTGCAATACCGGCTTCCAGCTGGGTAACTTTCTTGCGCAGGTTTTCCAATACCACCTGGCTGTCCACGGGCTGGATAATTAACGATAAGTCCAGCACTTCGTCGAGGTTGATCATTGAACTTAGCCAGCCGGTATAGACCTCGCGTGGGTAACCGTAAACATAGTAGGTGCGGGCATAGCGCGTGCCAAGCTGGAAGTGGTTGCTGTCAAAAATCAGTGAACTAGGCGCAATAAAATCACGCAGCGCTGTTACGCCCTTAGTGAAGGCCTGACTGACCTGCATTGCCTGGGCAGCGGCTGCCATGGTGGCTTGGTCGGTTTTTTTACCACGCCCGAATGCCATAGCTTTAGGCTTCCTCCTCGGTTTGGGTCGGCGCCTCGCCGGCCGCTTTGGTTACCACTGGTGTGGCTAGATCATTAAAATCCTTTAGTTGCTGGTGGGTAGCCGTGTCTGGATTATAAGCGTCGTAATAAAGCTCAATCAGCTCCTGGGTATCCAGCGGCAACGCTTGCACGCCGCACTGATTCAAGCCCTGCAGCACCGCCTGTACGCGATTGCGCAGTTCCGCCTTGGCCTTTTCAAGGACTGCCTCATTTATAACTACACCGATGGTTTTGCGCGGACTAAACACTTCGGCCATGCCGGTAAAAAAGCCGGTGCTTTGCTTCAATGCACTGCGGATGTCTTCGGCCGGGTCGGGATAGCTGATTATTACATAGAATTTTTTGTCCATAATATTGGCTTGGGCGGCAATATC
This sequence comes from uncultured Candidatus Saccharibacteria bacterium, assembly GCA_964442325.1. Lineage (GTDB taxonomy): Bacteria > Patescibacteriota > Saccharimonadia > Saccharimonadales > UBA10212 > CAYTYX01. Next base: position 10,466 of record CAYTYX010000001.1, on the reverse strand, counting down.
GGACAAGTAGGCAATGTAGTCATCCATTAGTAAGCCCAGCAGCATATTTTCTTGAGAAGCACGGATTTTATCGAGCTTTTCCAGATACGGCCGGATGTCTACCTTCTGGCTGCGGATAAAAATCTGGATGGGGAAATAAAGCGAGTTCAAAAAGCCTTGGTAGCTAAACTCGACGGCCTCACGTTCCTGCGGGCTCATTAGGTCGAAGTTGATAGATTTACACATAATCACAGCGCGGAAGGTGCCATCGTTCATAATGACGATGCCATCGCGAATCTCGCTGATTTGCAAGCTATTTTGGGTGCTGGTGTCGTTGACCTTGCCGCCCTTTTTGGCGGTTGACGTGGCCGGCAAAACGGTTGGGGCTGCCGGCACGGCTTGGCCACCAACCACCGCAGGTTGATTATTAGGATTCATTTAATGCCACCCTTTTCATAAAACGCCTAAAGCGGCACCTGCGACTCATTGTTACGATTCACCATCGAGGAAATTGTCGCTACGCTAAAATTGGTGCCCCTACTAGCCAGATTAAGTTTAGCATTTTGACTTTCTAGTAATAGACGACGCTCGGCGCGGCGTTGCCGCTCGGCGGTTAGTGGTGAAGCCTCAGTGAAGTGCTGATGTTGGGCGTGAAGTGATTGCTCGGCTTGTTTAAAACGGTCGGCCAGGGCTGTCTCATCAATTTTTTCCTCAGCTGGTGCTGACTGGGCGCTCGTGAAAGCGGCTGGAACGTCAGGGCGAACCTCCCGCTCCACTGGCTTTTCAACTGCCGCCGGGCTGATATTTTGAATACCCCAATTTTCTGTCTCGGTCGTCGCCGGTTGCTCGTTCGCGGGTTTTTTAAGCGCGGTTTTTATACGGTCAGCCAGTGCTTCCTTTTTCTGATCCTCCACCACTTTTACCAAGGCGCCGTAACGCTGAGCCGTCGAACTATTTTGTTCATCTAAAATGTCGTCGCCTAGGCGTTCTTCAACTGCCGGTACGGTTTGTGGCAAAGTGTCGCTGCTAACCAGTCGGTCACCATCTTCAACCTGTCCCGCCTCGGGTTGGTAAAGCGGCGTAGATTGTATGGCCCAGCCGCGGCTATCTAACATTGCGGCTAGTGCTTTGAGCCGGCTTTTAACCTCGCCCTGGCTCAAATCCTTGGTCAAATGTAGGTCGGTACGTTTTGGTGCAGTGATAGTCACGCTCTGGACCACACCCTCTTGGTCCCAGATCCGCTTGTGCGGCCGCAGCAAAAATTTGATGTGCGATAAAAGCCATAGCTCCATCGGCTGGTCGCCGCCAATTGGTGCTGCCAGCACTGCGAACAAAATCATTGGCAGGCTGAAGAAGAAAATTAACACCCAGCGCGTTATGCCCAGGTCACCCGCAATTAATATGCGGAAATTAACAAAAATCAGTATGCCGGCAATCGCTGCATATATAAACTGTTTCAAAGTTAGCGGGCCGACTAGTTTATCTTCGGCCTCAATGTCTTGAATAACTTTATATGTTGCCATTATTTTTGATTAAATTTGCCTCCAAATAAGACACCTGGAGATACAATCCGACATGCTTATAGTATCTGATACATAAGCGTTATTGGCAAGACGGTTCCAGCTTTAGATTGGAGTGCCGACACTACCAGCTGGTGGCGTAAAGATTCCTCCACCACCTCCGCCGGCGGTCGGGGCTGCTGGACCAGCTGCCCCAGGAGGAGGGATTCGCTGTTGTTCCACAAGCTCGCGTAGAGTACCAGCCCCAGTCCTAAATCGGCGCTGGTACTCGCTCAGCACTTGATTGGCGCCAGTTTCACCAGCGCCCCCCACTAGCTGGAGAGCTCGCGGATCTCTGGCCATGAGCTGCATACGATCATATGCTCCTCGAACTTCCTCATCAGAAGCCGTACCTATAGCTTGCCCCGCCGCAGTCCAAAATGTAGCATGTTGCTGAACAAGTTGTCCTGGCGTTAAGCCAGTGTTGATAACGGGTTGCCGAGTGACAGGGTCGAACCTGGGCAGGCCGGTAGCTCTGTCTACTGCTATATCGCCGCCAGCGATGACTCTTGTAATTGGTCGACTGGGGCCAGCCAAAAGGTCGGCTCTTTTCTCATCAAGAGTCCCAGCTAGCTCCCCGTTCTTAGCGAGGGTGCGATCCCAGTCTGCCGTATTAGCTCCTTGTGATTGTCGGTATGTGGTCAATTCGCCCCACCGCCGTGACTTTATCATTTGAGCAATAGCCACTTCCCGCTCCTGTGGTGTGCCAGTAGCGGCCATTCCTAAAATGTTACCCCAATCACCAGTCTGTGCGGCCTCCTCAATCATTGGCGCTAATCGCTCGTTAGCCTGTTCTTGTAGCACCTTTTCTCTTTCGGCGCGGGCGGAGGCGATACCTCTATCAACAACTCGCCTATTCTTTGTTGCCCCAAGCAGTCGGGAACGATGGACAAATGCGGGCTGGAACCGCGAACCGCTAATTAACCCCTGCGCATATTCTTCCTTTGCGGCTCGCCCAAGCTCAGTTTTGCGAGCTTCGCGAGCCTGATGCCACTTGGATCGCTCCTGAGTACCTTTTAGGTAATTGGTGACCGGGCCACCAAGTTTTGGCGCGGCGTTGCTAGCGGCGGTGCTAAGCGCTCCAAGTGCCTGCCCGCCCCATTTGTAGGTTTTGGACAGCAAAAAGTACGGGCCAAAAAAGCCAATCAAGATGAACATAAAGGTAACCAAACTGCCGCCGTGGTCCTGAATGCCGGTAATATAGGCGAAAATTTTGCCTACTGCCAGCATCCCGGTAATCATCGGAAACATTATTAGTAGCTTAGTAAAGTTGTCGTACCAGAGTTTCCAGTAGCGCTGAGTGCCGGGCAAAATCCAGCACAGAATTGCCAGCGGTGCAAATATCAAACTGGCAATTATTAAAATCTGCCTAAATGTCAGTACCACAAAGCCGACAGCCAGTGCCAGCACCACACTCCAACCCATCAATAACAGGGTTGGCAGGCTCAAAACTGCAATTGCCCCCACGCTCAGTAGCGCTACCCAGCTAATCGCGCCGGCCTCACCGGTGCCAACACCGGCATTATGTAAAATGTTGCCTAGCTGCAGCGCACTAGACCCACCAAATGGTCCGTAGAGTAAATCGGCAATGCCGTTCCCAAAAGAGTTGGCCAGACCAATCACGTAGTCCAGCAGCGACCAAGAAATCTGCATAAATATTACCGCCGCTACCAGTTTGGGTAAAATTTTGCGCACTGTATAAGCATCGAACGGTCCCCAGCTAACGGCTTGGCTAATCACCATCACCAGCATAATTATTACCAACAAAACGCTCGATAAGTCCCTAAGGTTGCTCCAGGCCTGCCGGGTCGGGTTATTACCATTGCCAAAAGTACTGCCCACGTCAAAATTTAAAAGACTGCTAATCTCGCTAGTTAGGCCGCTAGCGGTATCGTCGGCGGCGGCTAGCATTGGGCACATAAAGTATGACTCGGCGCTGCCGGCTATGCCGGCGGCATTTAGCTCACAGGTTCCCTCGTCATTGCCGGTCGCGCCACCAGTATTATTATCACAAGTAGGCGGGTTAGTAGCGCCGTTGGTACAGGTCGGCGCTTGCCCCTTGGTACCCAAAATCGCTACGGCGCTGCGGGTATCACCTCCTGAAAGCGTACAGGAATTACCAGAATACTTTTGCAGCTTACCCTGATAACTCGAGCCAGAGTTTAAAGTAAGAGTATAGCCCTGGCAGCCATTAGTATTTTGTACGTAAGCTCCACTAACCAAAGATAGTGGAATGTCGGCCGAGCATGTCCCGTCCGGACCACAGGTCAAAAGATTAATCACTGGGTTGCCGGAGCTATCTTTGTCCCACTGGGCGACTTCTTGAACTAAACGCGCAGTCGATTTATCGGCAAGAGAATTGGTCGGGTTGGTGATCGATATACTAGCCGGCCACTGGCTTGAATCAACTATGCAAGTTGAGCCATCAAAAAAGCTGGCTTGATCGCCTGAGCCACTAAAACCAGCTGCGACAGAACTGCTGACTATGCTGCCGTTTAGGGTAATCTTCATAGCCCGACCACCACCGTTACCATTACAAAACAGTGCCTGCGATACATACTGGTAGGTAGTGTCGTAAGGCTGGGAGTCGACCAGATTAATCGCAGCCGGTATTTTACCATCGGTGGCTTTGGCGCTGAAACTCATCTGAATCACGCCGCTATTTAAGAACTTATACTTAGCGCTAGCCACCACAGCCTTGGTGTATTCAGAACCCGTGCCGGTTGGGTTCCCGCCAGCCGTGACACTCGTTTGCGAGACATTGACCGGGTAGTATTTGCCATCGGATTTCTTAATTCCACAGTCTGACGCACCATTTTTTAACAAGCTATCGACACCCGGCCAAAGGTGGCTCGATTGCCCAGTTGGATCAAATGGCACGATTTTACCAATTGGGCCATTGAAACTCGTAAACTCTACATAAATAATGCTCTGCCGGATTGTGCCGGTAGGTATAACACTTGAATCAGGCTCACAAAAGCTGCCATCTTGGTTGGTAAACGGATACGGCGTATTGAGGGCCGTTGGGTTGCTAGGTCCAACGAATGTTACAGGATAGGTTTTACCATCTTTGGCACGTTTAATACTTCCAACAACCGTACTTTTATCTTTGAATTGAAAGGTCGAGCCACTCGATGAGATAGCCTGTAGGTCTGAAGTAGAAAACCCAACAATGCCAGCCGCCAGCGAATCATTAGCACCCAGCAAGCCTACACAAAGTAGGCCAAGTGTAACTAAGATCCCCAGCCCTAATTTTTTAAAAGTTTTCATTTATGCAAGTTCGCCCACAATTTAGCTTGACTATAGCACAAGCGTTATCCTTGTAACAGAGCTGGTGGCTGGTTGCCAAACGGCCGCAAACTGGTAAGCTATTGGTAAGGATAAGCGACTTGATGATCCGAAAATTAAAAACCACATTAATACTTATAAGTCTGGTATCCGGCGTTGCTTTTCTTGTTGCGCCGGCGCTGGGTGGGACTGTGTCAGCTCTAGATCCGGCCGATTGTCCCTATGGCACAACCACGCAGACAACCACTTACAGCAACGGCACAAAAAAGACCGTGACCGTTTGCGCCTCGGCTAGTAGCTGTAAAAATGCAAACGGCTGCCTAAGGCAGTCAGACCTTGTTCATAAGTTGCAAGATATAGTAAATGCGCTGGCGGCCGGAGTTGGCGTAGTGGTCACCGGCACAATCATCGTCGGCGGTGTGCAATATATAGTCGGTGGCGACAACCAGGCACAGGTGGAGGCCTCTAAAAAACGCATCACCAACGGTGTCATTGCGCTAGTCGCGTTCTTTTTAACCTACGCCTTTTTACAGTGGCTAATCCCCGGAGGAATTTTATAAAATGTTCGCCCTACTAGTGGCCAAAATTACCGCCCTGCCACTGTTTGCGGTCGCCAGCAACGTAACTTGCAGCAGCAAGAGCGGCTTCTTGGGGCTGCCGCCGTGGTGGGAATACCTAAATCAGCCTACCCCACCTCAATGCATAGTCAATGTAAATTGGCCGGGCGGTATCTGGGCCATTGGCTTGGCAGTTTTAGATATGCTGCTGCGGATTGCCGGCGTGGCGGCGGTTATTTCACTGATGGTGTCGGCGGTGATGTATGTAACTAGCACCGGCAACCCAGACCGAACCTCGGCTGCCCTGAGCCGTATAATTAACTCGCTGGTGGGCTTGGCTATCGTGCTGGTAGCTGCCGCGGCAGTAGCGTTTATAGGTAACCGGATATGATGAATCTTTTAAATAATTTTGCTGCATCGCTTATTCCGCAAAACACCTTACCCAAGGTTGATGCCAATAACGCGCTTGCCAATGGCATAAGCATTTTCTTTGGGATTTTGGGCGCCATCGCTTTCTTAGTTATTGTCATTGCCGGGCTCAATATGGTACTTAGCGAGGGCAATCCGGACAAAGTATCCCGAGCTAAAAACACCATCATCTATGCCGCCGTCGGACTGGTAATCGCGGCCAGCGCGTCATTAATCGTTAGCGCGGTGTTAAATAAAGGCTAAAATGAAGCATTTACTAAAAATCATAACTTTTGGCACAGTTTTATCTACCAGCTTACTAGCTTCGGCGGCTATGGCGGCTACCAATCCGCTTAGCGATGCTTGTAAAAACGCACCAAATAGCTCTATCTGCCAACAAGCTGGCGGCATTACGCCCGACAGCGTCAACCCGGTGGGACATACTCTCAATGTCGCAGCCGACATCATTGCGTTGGTTGCCGCCATTGCTGCCATTATCATTATTATCATTGCTGGCTTTAGCTTAATCACCAGCAATGGCAATGCCGAGGCAACCACAACTGCCCGCAACCGCATAATTTATGCTGTGGTCGGACTGATTATTGTCGCTATGGCTTGGAGTATAGTTACGCTTTTAGTTGATAGGTTGATAAAATAGGTATGTAAGATGCTGACTAATCTCAAACGCCTAATTCTAACTACCGCCGCCGCCCTGACGCTGTCGCTAGGCCTATTGCCAATCGCTGTAGCTCACGCCGATACCAAAGGCGATGTTCAGTGTGGCGTCAATGCCGCCGCCGGCGGAGATTGTAATACCCCCACAGGTGGCGCGGGCGACAGTATCCACGATACCCTTGCCTCCATCATCAATATTTTGTCACTGATCATCGGTATCGCGGCCGTAATTGTCATCATCATTGCCGGCTTCAACTACATTACGGCTGGTGGCGATGACGCTAGAGTCAGTAGCGCCAAAAAAGCCATCATTAACGCTGTTATTGGGCTGATTATTGTTGGTGCCGCTCAGCTGATAGTCCAACTGGTTATTAACGGAGCCAACGGCGGTAACTTAACTCAAACAAACTGCCCGGCGGGCCAGCAATTGGTCAACGGCCAGTGCGTGACGCCACACGGACTCTAGGCGGTTGACAGTAGATAGCTTGCGTATATACTTATGCTTAAAGCAAAACTAACTTCAAGGATTAACACTTAAAATGATTAAAAAATTAAGAACACTCATTTTATCAGCCGCTACTGCGCTAACAATCGCTGCACCACTAGCTATAGTCGGTGTCGCCAGCGCCGATACTCTAAATATCAACGGTAACCTATGTAAGGGCGCCAATCTCAACCAACCCGGGGGCTGTACTGCCGATACCGGTAGTTTTAGTGGTATTTTAGCCACCATCATTAACGTCTTGTCGCTGGTAGTAGGTATAGTTGCGGTAATAATGATAATTATCGCCGGCTTCAACTATGTCACCAGTAACGGCGATGACAGCAAGGTTTCGACTGCCAAAAAGGCGATTATCAACGCCATCGTCGGGCTTATCATAGTGGTTGCCGCCCAGGCAATCGTCAGATTTGTCCTGAACAAAGCTACCATAACCGGTTAAGCCGTAGCCAATAGTTCTGCGCTGGTTTATACTTCTAGTGTGATGAAACGACTAGCTATTTTATTTGCCAGCTTAGGACTTATGTTTAGTATTGCTTTGGCAACTCCGGCTCTGGCCGCTACCCAAAAGGCCGACATAATCGGTAACCTCTGTGCTGGAGCCAACTTGCAGGCTGGCACTAATTGTAAAACCGGCAGCCAAAACGCTACCGAGGAAATCAACAAGATTGTTAAGTTGGTAATTAATACCCTGTCACTGATAATTGGCATCGTCGCGGTATTTATGATTATAATTGCCGGCCTGCGCTATGTTACCAGCGGTGGGGCTGACGATAGCGTCACCAGCGCCAAAAACACCATATTATATGCCGTTATCGGGCTGATTATTGTAGTCATGGCCCAGTTTATAATTCGCTTCGTCCTCAATAAGTTAGCCGCGTAGTAATAAAACCTCGCCTTTTGTGTTTTTCAGGAAGAGCAGCCCGAGTCGACGAATTTATTTCGTGCCCGGCGCGATGAGAAACCCGTTAGGGGTGTCTCATAGTGCTAAAAAAATAGAGGGTCCTCGCAAGCGCCCTCTATTTTGATTTTCTGCTTAAAGAACCGGAATCTTCTTGACGGTATCTTGCTGCATCTTAGTAAAGCTAATCGTCAGTACGCCGTCTTTGAGCATTGCCTCGATGTTGTCTTCTACCACCGGTACTGGCAGTACTATACTGCGGCTAAACTCGCCCCAGTAACATTCTTGCAGGAAGTAGTTCTCGGCACCCTCTTCGTGACCGGCGCTCAATGTACCGCGTACACTCAAGGTGTTGTCGCTCAAAGATACATCTAGGTCATCTTTATTAATGCCAGCGGTACGGGCTTTAACTATCAGCTTATCTTTGGTCTCGTAAACATCAACCGCCAGCTGGCCAGTCATTGGCGCTAGCTCATCGTCATTATCGGCAGCAGTCGATTGAGCCGGGCTGTTATTGCCAGTGGCAGGGACGTCGTCGTCGCTTAAAAAAGCGGCGGCCAGTTCCTCGTCCATCCCTAAAAGATCATCGTCTTGGCCTCTTCGAGCCATTTTTTTACCCTCCACGGTTAGTTAAACATGCAAGTTGCGTTTTTGTATCAATACTAGTATAACTTAGAACAACTTTTTGATGCAAGCCAGCCATTTTTGGCACGTCAAACTTTAATAAAACGGGTGGATTAAGCAGTGAGTTTCATAGACAATTTAGTGGGGCTTGGGGCGCCTTCGATTTGCGTCGGTTGTGGCGCAGAAGGAACTGCCCTATGCGCTGCTTGCACCTCTGTTAGAATCAAACCTTTTGGTAGCCGCTGCTACCAGTGCAACCGACTCAGCGGCAATGGTAAAACCTGCCCAAAATGTATGCGTAGCGGCGGGCCAAGCCACATGTGGATAAACGCTGTTTACGAAACTACAGCCGAGCGCCTAATAGAGCTTTATAAGTTCGATTGCCACCGCCCGGCGGGGCTGGTCTTAGGACATTTAATGAGCCAAAACCTACCCCAAAATGTGGTGCCAAATGACTGTCTGGTAGTGCCTGTTCCAACCGCCACCGGCCGGCGCCGTGAGCGCGGCTTTGACCACGCGGCATTGCTGGCTAGGTACATTGCCCGGCAACTCAAACTTGAATTTGTGTCTGCCCTAGCTAGGCTAGGTCAATCTCGCCAAGTCGGCGCCGGCCGTAGCCAGCGCCTCAAACAATCCGAGCTTAACTACCGTGTGGCTCGGCCCAGCCTAATTGCCGAGCGACATATTTTATTAGTCGACGATGTTATAACCACTGGTGCGACTATCCAAGCCGCCACAAGAACTCTTAAACAAGCTCGCGCTAAAAGTGTTAATGCCCTCGCTTTTGTTAAGAAATTGTAACATTATGCCGTCAAAAAGCTTATACTAAACCCAAAGAACACAACCAGTTTATGAGAACATCCAGTAAACTATTGGGGTTAATCGTTGGGCTAGCCGTCGTCTCAACGTTCATGTTGGCTGCGCTCGTCAGAGCGGCATCAACGCCATCTCTTGGTGCGGCGGCTAGCTACGCCATCCTTAGTAACACCTACACCAACTCGGCGACTGGCACCACTGTTAATGGGGATATAGGCTTTACCACCGGACCCTTGGTCCATCCGGCAGGCACACAAACGCATTACGGCAGTGGCGCCCCTTATTCAACGGCTGGTTCAGATCAAGGCACCGCCCTAAGCGCTCTAGCTGGCGAGCCCTGCACATTCACTTTCCCTGATACAGATATTGATTTAGCCACTGACACCACTCATGGGCCAATTGGAGTTTATACGCCCGGCGTATACTGCACGCGCGCAACCCGTGCCGCGTCGATCGGTACAGGCGGGATTACCCTAAATGGCAGCGGGACCTACATCTTTAGAATATCCGGCGCGCTAACTACGGCGGCTAATGCGATTGTTACGCTAAACGGTGCTTCGGCTTGCGATGTTTTTTGGACGCCGGGCCAGGCTACAACCCTTGGAGCAGGCACGATATTTGCCGGAACCGATATAGACGATTCGGGCATTACAGTTGGTGCTAATAACGTGTGGACAGGCAGGGCCCTGGCGTATGGCGGGACAATTCTAACCGTTACGGACGCCATCAGCGTACCCAACTGCGCGACCACGGGAACAATCAACGTTGTTAAATCGGTTGTTAATGATAGTGGTGGCGTCCAAGGTGTTGCTGACTTCCCGCTGTTTGTTAATAGCACGCCAGTCACTTCCGGTGATACCAACGCCTTCGCGGCGCCCGGCTCGTATGCCGTTACCGAGACCTACGATCCCACCGCTTATGCCCAATCGTTTTCCGGCGACTGCGACGCCAGCGGCAATCTAAGCCTCAACCCTAATGACATCCTGTTTTGCGTCCTTACCAATAATGATATTGCCGTGCCTGTTTTGCCGCCGGTACCGCCGCTAATTGATGTGGTAAAAGTGCCAAACCCCTTGTCTTTGCCAGGCGGCCCGGGTCCGGTGACATATACTTACACGCTCCGCAATATTGGCACGGTTCCGGTAACTGACATAACAATG